>CAJWBW010000254.1:0-3175 GCA_913020415.1 uncultured Phycisphaerae bacterium
TGTCGAGAAAACCCCGATCCTTGTAGTACTTGTCCAGCGAGGCGACATCCTGGGCCAGCATCTCCGTATCGAGTTCACCACGCCGGAAGAACGGGAACCAGGTCCGGGTCTTGATCTGGGGATAGAGGAGATTCGACGAAATCGTCTCGTTGCCGACGAACTCGATCTGCCGCACCCGCACCCGGGGCCCCTCGATGACCTCGAAGATCAGGACGTCGTTGTCCGCCAACTGCACGGGATCCAGCGAGATCTCGGCCAGGTAGTAGCCGCGCTTGGCGTACATCTCCTTCATGTCCCGGATGGAACGTTCGATCAGGAAGTCGTCCCGGGGTGATCCCCGCCGCATGCCGGTGGGTCCCAGCAGCTGCTGATCGGTGATGACCCGGTTTCCCACCACCTGCACCTCCGCAAGCAGCTGCTGCTCGCCGAATACGTAGGTGAGAGCGACCGTGCCGTCGCTCTCCAGACGAGCCTTGATGTCGATGTTCCTGAAATCACCCAGCCGGGTCAGTCGCTCGACGTCGTCGGTCGCACTCCCGGGGTCGTAGGGGCTGCCGACGCTGGAACGGATGTTGTTCCAGACCTTCTGCTCGGGAACCCGCTCCAACCCCTCGAACCGGATCGAGGAGATGGGTCGATCGGCCAGTTGATCGTCCTGCATCACGGCAGCGGCAGCGGCGTGCGATTCCGGCGCAAGGACGGAAACCGCGACGATCGCAAACATGGCCACAACAATGAAAAGGCACCTGATCATGCGGTACGGGGAGGATACACGGTGGATCCCACTCCTGCCCGCTTCGGAACGGATTGACCGGCATCCTTGGTCAAGATAGTGTCCCCCTCGACCCCGGACGGATCGGACGCACATGCCCCCCCGATTTCCGCCGCGGGATGCGGGAGTGACCGATGAGCATGACCCTTGCAGAACTTGCCGAGCGTCTGGGTGCCAAGGTGGTCGGCGACGGTGGTCGCGTCGTCACCGGTTGCGCGGGAATACGGGAAGCCGATGATGGGCAGGTCACCTTTCTGGCGAACCGAAAGTATTCGCGATTCATGGCGACCACCAACGCCGCCGCCGTGCTTGTCAGACCCGATGAAAGCCTCGACAACCAGCGACTGATCCGACTGGAGTGCGAGGATCCCTATTTCGCATTCCGCAACGCGATGATCGAACTCCACGGCTTCCGCGAGCACCGCGAGCCGATGGGAAGTCATGAGGCCGGGATCAGCGACGCGGCCTCGATCCATCCGGACGCGACGGTCGGCGAGGGAACCCGCATCCACCAGAACGCGACGGTGGAGCGGGGAGCGTCGGTCGGCCGACGCTGCCAGATCTATCCCGGGGTCTTCATCGGAGAGCATGCCGTGGTCGGTGACGACTGCATCCTCTTCCCCAACGTGACGATCTACGATCATTGCCGCCTCGGCGACCGGGTGACCGTGCACGCCAACACGGTGATCGGGCAGGACGGATTCGGCTACGCCACCCACGCCGGTGCGCACCACAAGATTCCGCAGGCGGGCATCGTGGTGATCGAGAACGACGTCGAACTCGGTTCCGGATGCGCCATCGAACGGGCGGCCATGGGCGAGACCCGCATCGGCGAAGGAACCAAGTTCGCCGACCTCATCTCCATCGGCCACGGCACCACCATCGGGCGTCACTGTCTCTTCGTGTCGCTGGTGGGCGTCGCCGGCTCCGTGACGATCGGCGACTACGTGGTGCTGGGCGGACAGACCGGCGTGTCCGGACACCTCACGATCGGCAACGGCGTCCAGGCGCTGGGCAAGACGGCGATCGTCTCGGACATCGAACCGGGGCAGATCATCGGAGGCGTCCCGGCCGTCGACGCGGACACCGCCAAGCGGAACGCCCTCACGGCGGCCAACCTCCACGAACTCCACAAGCGGGTCAAGAAGCTCGAGCGAGCCCGCAAGGACTGATCAGGACGAGGTGTAGAACGGAAGTGGCACGATTTCCGCTTCGTCCGTCGCCCGCCCCAGATCGACCGTGAGCGTCCGCCCCTCTTCCGATGCCCCACGATCCACGATCGCCATGGCGATCGAGGCGTCGAGCGTGGGCGACAGACACCCGCTGGTCACCGAACCGACCGTGGTCTCGCCGTCGAGGACGCTCATGCCCTGCCGGGCCGCACGTCGACCGGACAACCGCAGACCGACCAGCGTGCGCGGGGGACCGTCGCCGGACGCGATCTCCTGCAGCGCCGCCTGGCCGATGAAGCCCCCCTCCTCGCCTTCCTTCTCGCCCTTGTCGAGGGCAACCGCGAAGTGGAGGCCGGCGGTCAGCGGATCGATGTTCTCGTCGATCTCGTGGCCGTAGAGCGCCATGCCCGCCTCCAGCCGAAGCGAGTCCCGGGCACCGAGTCCGCAGGGGGTGATCTCCCCCTCGTCCATGTTCTTGAGGATCATCTCCACGGCCTTGCCGGCCATGGCGGAGGGAAGGATCACCTCGACGCCGTCCTCGCCCGTGTAGCCGGTTCTGGACACCATGAACTTCGCGATGAAGAGGCTCTTCTCCGTGAACCGGTAGCGTTTGAGCGTCGGAATCTCCCGGGAGAACCCGGCCAGCACGTCCATCACCTTCGGACCCTGCAACGCGACCATCGCCGTCTTCTCGGTCACGTCCGCGAAGCGGTACACCATGTCGCCCTTGCACTCGGCGAAATGTTCGATCAGCTTCTCGCGGTTGGCCGCATTGCAGACCATGGAGAAGTCGCTTTCACCGTGCCGGTAGACCAGCACGTCGTCGCGGCACCCACCCTGTTCGTTGCACACCAGCGAGTAGCGGACCTGGCGTTCCTGCATGGATCCGATCCGTCGGGTGCAGACCCGATCGAGAAACTTCGCCGCGTCTCGCCCCTTGAACGTGAACCGCCCCATGTGCGACACGTCGAAGAGTCCGCCCCGCTCGCGCACCTGTCGATGCTCCTCGATGATCGAGGTGTACAGCAGCGGCATCTCCCAGCCGGTGTAGTCGACGAGCTTGGCGCCGTGTTCGACGTGGTACTTGTGGAACGGTGTCTTCTGCAGTGTGGTCATGGGAACGGCATGGTACCGCCCCGCAGGCGGTTGCGTCTCAGTCCTTCATCATGCGCAGCTCGTCACGCAGAATCGCCGCCAATTCGTAGTTCTCGTCGTCGAGTGCCGCCTGCAG
>CAJWBW010000255.1:0-3163 GCA_913020415.1 uncultured Phycisphaerae bacterium
CCTGTGGATTCGCCTCCGGCTGGATGCCGAGCCGGTCAGCCTGCAGAATCTCGACGAACCATGGACGCTCGAGATCGACTTTGATGATGAGCGGACTGACGACCTGCGGATCATCTTCAGTCCGTCGCGATCCGGACGGGGGGTCGGTTACCAGTCGATTCGCAACGGCAACCCGATCGACGGATCACCGTACGACGTCGGATTCCTCTTTGCGCCGACGGTCTCATCGGCCGATTTCGAGATGAAGCTGGATGCTCCCGTCGGCTCCGCAGGCACGATCCGGCTTCGAACCGGTGCCGACGCAACGATGCAGCAGGCGCGATTCACGCCGCAGCCGCCGTCAGTGGCCGCACGATCACCACGATCCGTCCCGCAGTCCGCGCCGGACGTGATCCGGATCGTCAGTTGGAATGTGCGGTACGGCAGGCTGCTTCACGAGCAGGAGCGGTCCGCACGCATTCTCACCGCCCTGCAACCGGACATCCTCCTGCTGCAGGAACTGGAGGACGGACAGTCTCCACGGGACGTCGCGGATTTCCTCAACGCCACTCTGGGCCGTGATCCCATCCCCTGGAACGTGACGGCATCGCCGGTCGGCAGCGGCCTTCGCTCCATGGCTGCTTCCCGGGGCGGTGTCCAGTTGGACGACGGCAATCCGGTCCTGCGTTCCGGAACAACCGACCGTTTTCTCCGCGCGGCGATCATCGGTGCTCCCGTACCGGGGCAGGGCATGCTGCTCGCATCCTCTGTTCATCTGAAATGCTGCGGCGCACCCGGTGACGAATCCGACATGGAGCGAATCGCCGAAGCGATGTCGCTGGCGCGGACGATCGAAGGCATCGTCAATCGCCACGACCAGCAGGACCGGGCCCTTGCTCGCGCGACGGACCGGCCGCTCCTGCGGGCCGGTGACCGCCGCATCGCGGGGGTCATCATCGGGGGCGACCTCAATCTCGTCGGCAGCCGGGTCCCGTTGGAGGTGCTCGCGTCGATTCGAACGGACCGGGGGGATCTGGAAGCCGCAGACCTGCTGCACCTGGACGAATCCTCCAATGCCACGTGGAGCGATGCATCGTCGTCGTTCACGCCGGGCCGACTCGACTACATCCTGTATTCCACAGGTTCGCTGGACTACGACGACGGATTCGTACTGGATACACGAAGGATGGGAGTGATCGATTCGACCCGCACGGATCTCGACAAGGACGACACGATGCTGTCGGACCATGCACCGCTGGTCCTGGATGTCCGGACCGGGGGTTGATTCCTCAGGGCCACAGCATCTTTCCCGCACCGATCATCATGACGATGATGAACAGAATTCGTATCGCCCGGACCGGAAGTACGTGCGTCAGACGCGCCCCCATCCATGATCCCACCATGGCCGTGGGAATGATCCAGAAGGACATCTGGAGCGCATCGAATGCACGAAGCGGATCCCCGGTCGCCTGATCGGCGATCAGATGCAGGGTCGAATCCTTCACCGCCGCTCCGATGACCGAGGTGAACGACATGAGACAGGCCGAAACGGCGATCGCGTGCTGAAGCGTCAACCGGCAGACCTGTTGGGAGAGTGGTACCGTGATGAGCCCGCCCCCGATGCCCAGCAGGCCGGCACCGAACCCAGCGGTGGCTCCGACTACAGCCCCCCGGGACGGGGAGTTTCTCGCGACGGCGTCCACCCCGATGGGCTTGCCGACCACCAGCTTCCGGCAATTGACTCCGATCACGTAGAGCAGAAAGACTCCGAAGATCTTCTCCATGGGTGTCGTCGGAATGATGTTGTTCAGGAGCACTCCCAGCACGATGCCCGCGATTCCCAACGGGATCACGGAGCGAAGCAGACCGATGGGCAGGGTGCTCTGGCGGTAGTGTCGGATGGCGGCAGGGATGGCAACGAAGACCACGACATTCATCGAGGCGGCCTGAGCGAGATGGATGTCGTGCCCGAAGAGAATCGACAGGGCCGGTATCGTGAGCACCCCCCCACCGATGCCGAGCAAGCCACCGAGCGAACCCGCACAGAAGCCCAGCAGCAGCAGGGCGAGGATCTCCCAAATCGGTAGCATGGAATCCAGTGTATCGAATCGAATCCGCTCCACGACGCACGGACACACCATGAAGATCGCCATCCTGCGAGCCGATGTGCTTCTCCTGCTGACGGCGATCATCTGGGGGCTGGGCTTCGTGGCCCAGAAGGCCGGCATGGAGACGCTCGGCCCCTACACCTACACTGCGGTCCGATTCCTGATCGCCACCCTCGCACTCCTCCCGCTGCTGCTGCTTCGTCCGGCATCTGGGGCCACGCGAACCTCACCGACATCCCGACGGGCCCTCGTGGTCGGCGGCGGCCTGGCGGGCGTCGCCATCACGGCGGGAGGACTGCTGCAACAGGTCGGAATCGATTCCACAACGGCCAGCAATGCGGGATTCATCACCAGTCTCTACGTGGTGCTGGTGCCCATTCTGGGCCTGACCGTCGGGTATCGAATTCTGCCCAGAACCTGGCTCGGCATCATTCTGGCCACCGTGGGGCTCTATCTGCTGAGCATCTACGATCTGAGCCGAGTGCGCATGGGAGACCTGCTGGTCTTCCTGGGCACCATCGCCTGGGCCGTCCAGGTGCTGCTCATCGGCTGGGCCACCATGCGGGCCGATCCGATTCGGCTCACGATCATCCAGAGCCTGGTCGCGACCGGTCTCTGCCTGATCGCCGCACTCATCATGGAGGGCTTTCCTCTGGAGGCAATCTGGGAAACCCGCTGGTACCTGCTGTACAGCGGAATCATGGCGACCTCCGTGGCATTCACCTTCCAGATCATCGGCCAACGATCGGCCCCCCCTGCGCACGCCGCAATGCTTCTGGGTCTGGAGGCGGTGTTTGCCGCAATCGCCGGCTATCTGCTTCTGGATGACCGACTGGGCGGAGTGCAGCTGGTCGGATGCGGGCTGATGCTGCTTGCCGTACTCTCCTGCCAGACGGGCCGCGGGACGCGAACCCCCTTCCTTCCCGAAGGGAGCCGGCGGTGAAGACGAACCGCGTCGAAGAGATCCTCGAGCGTTGTGATGTGGATCCGGTCCGTGGATTTCTTCCTGCGACCGATCCCCTGGTCCGCATGCCCCCCCGGTGGTCGGCATGGGACCGGCTCGGAACCGACCTGCC
>CAJWBW010000256.1:0-3151 GCA_913020415.1 uncultured Phycisphaerae bacterium
CACGATCGTGATCGGAGCCGGCCCCATCGGACTCGAGACCGCCGCCGCCCTGCTTGAACATGGCCGCCAGGTACTGGTACTCGACTCCGGAGCGATCGGTTCGACGATCGCGTCGCTGTTCCCCCCCGCCACCAGATTCTTCTCATCGCCTGATCGCCTCGAAATCGCCGGCATGACGCTTCCCACCGTCGAGCAGGAGAAGGCGACCCGGGAGGAGTACCTGGCGTATCTCCGCGGCGTGGTCGACTCACGTTCCATCCCCGTCCGGACCTTCCACCACGTCACGGAGGCGGAACGGACATCCACCGGATTCGTCATCGAGTGCGTCCAGCGGTCCGGCCGCGGGATCCGGTACACCTGCACCGATCTGATCCTCGCCACCGGAGGAACGGGACACCATCGCACTCTCGGCATCGACGGCGAAGGCCTGCCCCACGTCCGTCACGACCTCGGCGACCCGCACCAGTATCACGGCCGCCGGGTACTCATCGTGGGCGGACGCAATGGAGCATGCGAAGCGGCGATCCGCTGCTGGCGGGCCGGCGCCCACGTCCTGCTCAGTCATCGGGGTCCCGAAGTGAACGAACGCGTGAAGTACTGGATTCGCCCCGAGCTCATGGCCCTGATCGGTGAAGGCCGCATCAGTTCATATCCCCAGACGAGTCCGCAACGGATCGACCACCGGCACGTCACGCTCAACTCACTGTCCGGCGGCGGACCCCTCGATGTCGAGGTCGACGACGTCCTGCTCATGATCGGATACGAGCACGATTCGACGCTGATGCGACAATTGCAAATCCCCCTCGAGCCCGGCACCGATGCCCCGGTGTTCGATCCCGGTTCGATGCAAACGCCGATCCCCGGTCTCTACGTGGCCGGCACGGCCACCGCCGGAACCCAGGACCGTTTCCGCGTCTACATCGAGAACTGCCACGTGCACGCGCAGCGCATCACCAACTCGATCATGGGTATCGACGGCACGACGGAGACCGAATCCAGACGTCTCGAGGAGAGCTGAAGGGATCAGCTCAACGCAGCACGGATCGCATCGAAATCGACCTGCACCTTCGGATCGTCGCTGACCGAGTCGTAGACGACCGTTCCGGATTCGTCGATCACGAATGCCGATCGCTTGGCGACATCACGCATCCCGAAGAGATCATCGTGCAGGACATCCCATTCACGGGCCACGTCCCGGTTCATGTCGCTGAGCAGCGGGAACGGAAGTCCCAGCTCCTCGGCGAACTTGGCCGTCACGAACGGACTGTCGATGCAGATCCCGAACACCTTGGCCCCCAGTCCTTCGTAGGCGGACCAGTCGTCACGGAACGTGCAGAACTCATCGGTGCACACGGGGCTGAACGAAAGCGGGAAGAAGAGGAGCACGACCTTCTCGCTCCCGATATGTTTCCCGACGTCAATCGTCTCTCCGGGGCGGACGGGCAGCGTGAATCCACAAGCAGTGTCACCGGTTCGAATGGCCATGTCGTTCTCCTTGTAATCGACCGTGAGGTACCCTATCGCCCCGACTCGCTGCGCACAATGCGCCCGGGATCAAATGGCATCGAATGCACCGGGCAGATGCCGGATTCGCGCCGGTCGTCCGGCACGAAGTTCGACCAGGACCACATCGAAACGGATGGGAAGCGATCGCCCGGTAATCAGCGGAATCCATCCGGCCATCACCTGAAGCCGCCGTCGTTTCCCTCCGTCCACCCGCTCCGAGAGCTTCCACCGGTCCGCGTCACCGGATTTGACCTCCACCACCACCTGGCAAGCTCCACAGGGGCTGATCGCCACCAGATCGGCTTCGAGACGCCCCCGCCGCACATTCCGCGCCACCAGTCGATAACCACGACGACGCAACCACCGCCCGGCCAGACGCTCGCCCCGGCGACCACGTGCTGCACTCACCTGCGAGCGAGAAAACGGGACATGACGATATCCACGACCTTGTCCTGCATCGCCTGAAGGTCATCGTAGATCCCGTCACTGAGGATCCCATCGACGAACTCCTGCTGGGCGGCGTTCAGGCGGCGGGAATACACCTCCTGGTACAGCGCCCGCTGGATGGAAGGCTCATAGAGCGACCGGGTGACCCCCTCCTCGACCTCGATCACCGACACCCAGATCGTCCGGCTTCCACGCACGAAGGGTTGGCTGGTCTGCCCCGGCCCAAGACCGGCCAGATGCTCCTTGTAGAAGTCCGCCACTTCGATCCCGTCGATCTTGCCGTCCGCCCCCAGCTTGAAGGTCTCCCATACGCCGTCGTCGGCCATGCCGGCCTGGCGGGCGACCACCTCGAAGGGCTCACCGGCTTCAAGTTCCTGCTGCAGCAGCTTGATGGTGTCCTCGTTGCCTTCGGTCTTGAGGCGGATACGCCCAAGCGTCACCGTCGAGGCCTGGTTGAACTGCGACTTCCTGGACTCCCAAGCCCGTTCCACGTCCTTCCACGACACCAGCACGTTCGGCTGCACCCGCTCGTTCATGAGCACCCGGATCAGCTGCTGCTCCTGCTGCAGCTTCAGGTATTCGTCGATGGTCTTGCCTTCCTGCTCGAGCATCTGGCGGTTGGCCTCGGAACTGATGCCCCCACGCTGCATGATCAGCTCGCCACGCATGTCGTTCATCCAGGCGAGAAAGCCGCCTTCCTGCTGCTCCGACAACCCGGCCCGGGCTTCGGAGAGGAAGAGTTCGTTGTAGATGACTTCACGCAACTGCCGCGACACCATCTGAACCACGTACACGCGGAACTGATCCCAGGGCATGCGCTGGTAGTCGGCGTTCAGCTGATCCATGATCGGCGTGAGGATCTCGTCGGCGAACACGGGGCGTCCATTCACCTGACCGATCAGACTGTCGACGACGATGGACTGGCCTCTGCGAACCGTGATGTCGTTGGCCGCATCGATCTCCTCCTGGACGGCCGAAGGCCCGGCGGGCTGCGGAATACGCAGACCGGCATCGACCATCGCCGCCTGCACCGCCTTGGCATCCGGGCGGACCTGCGAACTGTTGTCGGGGTTCGAGAAGTCGGCCATCGAAACCGATGAACTTCCACTGCTCCAGGCGGACCCGCCGGAGCAGCCGAACATGACGACCCCCGCCAGGGCGGCGGCGACTCGACATCCGGCATGAATCGGTGGCAGGG
>CAJWBW010000257.1:0-3133 GCA_913020415.1 uncultured Phycisphaerae bacterium
CGGTCGTTGCCGCCGGTGTCCTTCGCGACCCGTCGGATCTCGATGCCGGCCTGCTTGGCGAAGCCCTCGACCATCTGCGGCGTCATGCGGCTCATCATGTTGTCGTCGTCGGGGACCGGATAGCCCTGATCGAGGGCCCACTGCCGCAGTTCCTGCATGGTCTCCATGCTGATGTCGCCGATTCCCGAGGGCGTCAGTTTCTCGCCGCCGCCGCGACCGGCCCGATCGCCTCCGCCGCGTCCACCGCGGGCCCCGCGACCGCCACGCCCTCCGCCCGCGCCGCGTCCGCCCGGCCGGTTCGTGCCGCTTGCGGAGTGGTTGTGCGTACCGAGGCGACGTCGCATCGCGTCACGTGCGGCGGACCGCTCGTCGTCGTTGAGTTCACCATCGCCGTCGATGTCGAACTCCTCCATGAAGTCCGCGCCGTCGAAGCCTCCCTGGGATCCCGCCTGGTCCCCCGAGGTCGGAGATGCCGGATCCTGCCCCGGCTGGGATTCGTCGACGGGCTCGGGGTTCGGCAGCGACCACAGGGGGGTCGAGAAGGCGGGGACTCCGTACTGGCCGTAGGCCCAGGCCACGAAGCTGCCGCCCCAGTCCGGCTGCTCCGGATCCTTCAGGCCGGTGACCTCCACGAAGCGTTCGCTGATCATCTCGTACATCGCCTCGTCGTCGCCTTCGATGGTGTTGGGGGCACCGGACGGGGCCCGTCCGCTTTCGGCGATCGGGGCGGACAAGGTGTCATGGCGTCCGTAGACGACCACGGCCGCGATGGTCTGGTGGTCGAGGGCGTACTTGAGCAGGGCCAGCGACTCGGGTTCGGACAGCTGGTGCCGTCCGGCTCCGTCGGCGTGGGCCTCGTAGCCATGCATGAAGTTCATGTTGAGATCGACGCCGCCGGGGCCGTCTTCGTTGAGCAGTCCGTCGTCGTCGTTGTCCAGACCCTCGACGGCCAGATAGAACGCCGGTCGTTCACCTTCGGATCGGTCCGGACTCCGGTCGAGCCGGGGTTCGTCGGGATCGGCCACCCGATCCGCCTTTCGGGGATCGTAGATCCGCATCATCGTGATCATGCCGTCTCCGTTGAGATCGTCCGGGCCGTCCTCGTCCATCGCGCGGTCGCGGTCCGCGTCGTCCGGACGGGTGTTGCGGGGGGAGGCAAGACGGATCCCGGAATGCAGCATGCGTTCGGTGCCGTCGGGGTTCACCCTGGGAACGACGTACAGGGTGTAGTCGGTCAGAAACTGTTCCGCGGCTTCGTCCCCTTCGGCGGCGCGTTGCAGCAGCTTCTCCACGACATTCATGGCCACAGCGGATCCGTGCAGATGATCGGCGTCGATGCCGGCCACGAGCAGGATCGCCGGACGATCGGCCGGTTCCTGTTCGCCGTCCATGCTGACCTGCATGGCCATGATCTCACGCCCGTCGAGGCTGGTGCCGATGGTCTCGGACTTGATCATGCCGCGATGCGACTGGCCGATCGTGCGGGCCCGCTGCTGCAGTCCATCGTGATCAAGCCAGGTCGTGGTCGAAGTCGATACGGAGGTCCCGGTGCGTTCGACGGAATCGGCGTGAGCCGCCAGGCACGTCGAGCACACCACGATGCTGATGAGGAGTGGGTTCTTCATGGAACCCGCCACGGTAGCAGAGGAGGAGGTCCCGGGTCCACTGCGGTGGGCCGATGCGGTCCGAACACGCCCGACAGGATTCGAACCTGTGACCTCCGCTTTAGGAAAGCGATGCTCTATCCGACTGAGCTACGGGCGCCTTGCAGACGGGGATTCTACCCAAAGACCGCGAGCCGCCGAAGCGACTCGCGGTCTTCCCATTGGCTCGAAATCAAGGGCGGGATCCGCACTGGTTCATCCCCACAAACCAGGCGGATGTGCCCCGATCGGGACGATCAGGCGGATCGTCGAGCCGGTACTGCTCCACGCGGGAAATGAAAGCTGGTTGCGGCGTGTTCGGCCTGCATCATCGACAGGAAGCAGACCGCGAGTTCGGGGTCGAACTGGTGACCGGCGCCGTTGGCGATCTCGTTGAGGGCATTGTCGCGGCTCATGCAGCGTCGGTAGACGCGGTTGCTTCGCATGGCGTCGTACGCATCGGCGATTCCCACGATCCGCCCCAGCAGCGGAATGTCCTGTTCGGCCAGGCCGTCGGGGTAGCCCCGACCATCCCATCGTTCGTGGTGCGAGCGGACGCCGGCCCGGATGCGATGGAGTTCGGGCATGCACCCGAGAATCCGTTCGCCGATCTCGGAATGCGACTTGATGGCGATGAACTCCTCGTCGGTGAGTCGATCGGTCTTCTTCAGTACCTGATCGGGAACGCCGATCTTGCCGACATCGTGCAGCAGCCCGCAGACCGTCGCCTCTTCGACGAGTTCCGAGTTGCAGCCCGCGGCGATGGCGAGCCTGCGACTCAGGGTGGCCACGCGTTCACAGTGTCCCCGGGTGTCGCCATCCTTGGCTTCCACGGCTTCGAGCAGGGAACGGGTCACTCCGCTGAATGCGATGAGTTCCTTCATCAGCGACGGCATGGCGATCGGGGCTTCGGGCAGCGAGGGCACGGTTTCGATGATGAAACTCCACGGCTCCGCGGCTGCATCCGAAGTGCCCGATGCCTTCCAGCCCTGCTGCTCGCGCCAGCTCACCATGGCATCTTCCGTGATGTGGTTCGTTCGTGTGGTGCGAGTCTTCATGTCGAGTCCCTTCGAGTGCCGGGTGCGTCCCGTGGCTGGTCACCCAGAGAATCGATCACCCGCTCCTCCCTTTCGTGAATACGGCGCAATCGGAAAAACCTGCTTAAATAATTCTTTCCATCGGATTCACGAAAGGATTTCTCGCGGGCACCACGCGGGGTTGAGGCTGGTGAAGGCTGGTTCTACCATCGTTGCCCTGGAGGTCTGATGGACGAACATTCCAGGGAATCCAACGCCGCCCGCAAACCCGACGATACCGATGCGTTGTTCGCCATGGACGCCCTGGGGCCCCTAACCGACGAGACCGGTGAGTTCCGTCCGTCGCTCGACGTGCCCACGATCACCGACTGCTACGCACGGGGAATCGAGTGCATCCGACGCCGGGAATGGGACACCGCCATTGGGTACATCCGTAAGGGACTCGATCTGGAT
>CAJWBW010000258.1:0-3127 GCA_913020415.1 uncultured Phycisphaerae bacterium
CAGAAAGGCAGGTTTGTAATCCAGCGATGCTCTCGCAATTTCAAGATGGCACCTGGGGCACGCCAGTTGATGGCAACTGAGGCCCCCCGGATCGATTGCAAGATGATTGGGTGCAAATCTGGTGGGCATGAATCGCATTTGGGCGTTGTCTCCAACGACGGGGTCGCCCAGCAGCGATTCATGTTTGGACACGTACACGGCCCCGGCCGGCTGGAACTCATGCCAGCAATTCGGACACGTCACCATTTGCAGAAAATCTTGTCGAACTGATTTGGTCATTGTTGGCATCAGAATACTCCCCGTACTGATTGGCCATGCCAGCTATGATCGCCTTTCAAACTACGCAAATCAAGTTCGGCTGCGTTCGGCTGATGAGCCTTTTGAGAGCTCCATCGGTGATGAGCCCGGGTTCAACCTGGCGTGTGCCAATGAACGTGAGCTGCATGAAAATGCCGCGGTGCTGGCCAGGGTCACTATGTTCAAGCCAATTGTTTTGATCGTTGTGGGCCCTTTGCGGAGTGTTGAGGGCGGTTTCCGGACCTTCTGGCAGCCTCCTTCCCCTTGCAGCCCGCACAGACTGAATCGGTCCGCACATTTGAACCTTCCATCGAGCAACTTCGTACCAGTTGCGGCGGCACCTCGACGACAACTCCTTCACAACGGAGGGCACACCAGATGGAACTCAGACTCGGAACGATTCTCGTGGACAAGGGCATCCTGACCGATGATCAGGTCAAGGCGGTCCTGAACGTGCAGCAGCGGACGGGGCGTCCGTTCGGACTGATCTGCGAACAGATGTACGACATCGCGCCAAAGACGATCGAGGCGGCGTGGGCCGAGCAGTATTCGGCCCGGGCCACGACGCTCGATCCCCGACTGCTGTCGCCGGAACGGGCCGCACTGGATGTGGTGAGCCGTCGGCAGGCCTGGCAGTTCAACGTGCTGCCCGTGCAGTGGGACGGCAGGGAACTGATGATGGCGACGACGCCGGCCGGCCTGTGCCGAGCCCTGCGATTCGCAACCAACGTCCTGGGGGTTCCCGCCTACTTCGTGATGTGCGAACCGGTGGAACTGCAGGATGCGATGCAGATGCACTATCCGATGCCGGGGACCACGCTCGACGGGCGCCGCAAGGTGGCCTGAACCATCGCCCAGAACAACCGACTCCCAGTACGTGACGACCCCCCCGTGGAAGAGACGGGGGGGTCGGCGTCAATGGCGAGACCCGGACTTGAACCGGGGACACCGGCATTTTCAATGCCGTGCTCTACCAACTGAGCTACCTCGCCCTCGAGGAGGAACGATACGGCACCATCCGCCCGTGTCAAGCCGGATTCGAGCGTACGACCTCGATCGTGCCGAGGAGGGCCTCGTGGACGTCATCGTGGCACCGGAACTCGTTCCGCCAGCCATCGGCGGCGGACGGATCGATGTCGGCCTGAAGCAGGGTGGGGGTGTCGTCGGCTTCGGCCAGCACCGTGCCGGTGGGGTCGATGATCAACGATCCTCCGGCGTAGTCGAGATGTGGATCGGAGCCGCAGCGGTTGCATCCGATGACGAAGGCCTGGTTCTCGATCGCCCGGGCGATCAGCAGCGATCGCCAGTGTTCGTGCCGGACCGCCGGCCAGCTGGCACCGATGGCGAAGGCCTGGGCACCGGCCCGTCGGGCGAGTCGCCACAGTTCGGGAAAGCGGAGGTCGTAGCAGATCATCGGGCAGACCAGGAGATCGCCGACCTCGACCAGCACGAGCCGGTCGCCTCCGGCGTAGTGCTTGCTCTCGAGTCCGTGGGAGAACGGATGGACCTTGGTATAGCGATCGTGCACCCGTCCGGAGGGATCCGCGATCGCGGTGCAGTTCAGGCCGCGTCCGTGCTCGTCGCGATCGGCGAATCCGTACTGGATCCATACCCGGTCCCGGATGGCCCGCTGGCGGGCCCACTCGCCGGTCCGGTCGTCGACGATGGTCTCGAGATTCATGGAGAAACCGACGTCGCAGAGCTCGGGGACCAGCACGAACCCGTGTTCGTGGGGAGGCGAAGCGTCGAGCATGGCATTCATGTACGCCTGCGAGGTGGACTTGTCCTCCCAGGAGATGTCGTACTGGACGATGGAGACCTGCATGGCGACACCCTAGCGGATGGCGGCCGGATCGTGCATCGAACCCGCCCCGGCTTCCCCGAAGGAGAAGCCGGGGCCGGAAGACACGTCACCGCCTTCGCCGTCTTCGTGCGGCACACCCCGCCAGACCGAGCAGAGCAAGAGCGC
Organism: uncultured Phycisphaerae bacterium; assembly: GCA_913020415.1. Classification (GTDB taxonomy): domain Bacteria; phylum Planctomycetota; class Phycisphaerae; order Phycisphaerales; family SM1A02; genus UBA854. The sequence goes on from CAJWBW010000258.1 coordinate 2,267, forward strand.
CGGGGCTGGGCGCGACTTGGTACAGGAAGCCAGGTCCCAACGTGCCCGGTTCCCCGTCGTAGTAGTGCAGGACCGTGTCGAAGATCGAGGGTCCGGTGGTCTCGGAGAAGTTGGTCCATTCGACGTCATCGCTGTACGAGACGGCGTCCCATCCCCAACCGTACCGATCCTGGGTCCAGTTGTCGGCGAGGATGTAGTAGGTCTCGCCTTGCTCGAGCATCGTCAGGCCGACCGCGTCGTAGATCATCGAGCCCAGGTACAGATCTCCGCTGAGACCCGCGCCGAGGGAGGTGGAGACCAGCAGATCCCCCGCTTCGTTGAAGAGTCCGATGGTGTGGCGATCCGAGAGTCCGGGCTCGTCGAGGTCCAGTACCCCCAGATGGGTGACGGTCATGTCGCTCAAGGCGGTGAACTGCCAGCCGATGGCGTTGGAATACGTGCCCTGTTCACCGCCGCCATGCCAGGTGCTGGCTTCGACCGGGGCGGCTTCCGTGGGAGTGGCAAGTCCACTGATGGAAAGGAGGGCGACGGTTGCGAGTGCGTGTGAGATGTGCATGGGAGTTGCTCCAGCTGCGGTTCGGGGTGCATGGTTGCGCGGCGGGAGGGCTGCAATCCGTCCCGCATCACACCCACTGCGTCTCCGTGCGGGGGATCTCACACGAAATCCTGAAATTCGTGCCGGTGACCACGAAGCGTCCCGCACGGTTGTGAACCGCCAATCACGTCGCTTTCCGGCGTGGAATTCGTGATCGGCCCCTGAGGTTCGGATCCACACCGGTGATACGGCGTGCGGATTCCGGTTTACTCTCTGAAGCATGCGGCAACGGAGGGGATTGCTTCTGATATCGGTCTGGATGCTGG
>CAJWBW010000259.1:0-3107 GCA_913020415.1 uncultured Phycisphaerae bacterium
CCTGGCGTTCCGCAAGTCCCTCGTACGCCCGAAGTCGGACCTCCACGTCGTCGTCGTTGAGCATGGTCCGGAGGGTTCGGTCCGTGCGGGGGTCGGCGGGCATGTTCTTGAGGAGTTCCGCCGCCTCGAGTCGCATTCCGAGATCGCCTTCGAGTCCGATTTCGCGGAGATGCTCCGCGGCGATCGGATCGCGGAGAAATGCTCCACTCCGCAACGCCACCAGGCGCGGCATCTCTTCGGGGTAGTCGTACAATTCGCGGATCAGCGGGAGGCATCGTTCGCCGATCGCGCACCACCGCCAGTAGACCTGCGGCGCGTTGTTCGTGTCGGCCAGCAGCATGCGGCGGGTCGAGAGGACGACCGACTCGGCATTGGCCTGCCGGAGCGTGGAGTGCTTGACGAGCTCGATGAAGATCTCGCTCTGGTCACGCATCGAGGGGGGGACGGTCAGCTCGATGACCGAGTCGCTCTTGCCCGAGGCGGTTGGATTCCGCTGGCCGGATTCCTGCGGGAATCGCCGGTTGATCGCATCCTGGACGAGTCTGACCCGGGTGTGGCTCGGATTGGTCAGCATCAGCTTCAGCGGAATGTCCTCGAGCACCTCACCGCCGTTGAGGATCCGTGCGGACAGCTTGTTGATCGAGATCGCCGAGCTTCCCTTGGGATCGAAGAACGGATTGATGAAGAGTGGTCCCTTGCCTTCGGCGATGATTGATGCCTGCCGGCTTCCGGTCATGAGCGGGCCGGGGCGCAGATCCGTGGTGAAGAGCCTTCCTCCTTCGAGGCTGGTGGTACCGGTCTGGGGATCGGCCTGCACCCGGAGGTCGAAGATGGTGCCCGGAATCGATGTCGGCTTGCGACCGGAGACCGACGGCGCTGAAAGCCGTCCCACCGAGGCGGGGGGGACGATGCCCTCCACGATCACGACGGCCGTGTTCGGCGAATCCAGCAGCTGCTGCGGGGTGATGCCGCCGGCATTGAAGCTCATCTGACCGACGCCACGGCGTTCCATGTACTCGATCATGTGGGCACGGACGGCCGGTGGAATGTCGCTGGAACCGGTTCCATTCAGATCGACCACCAGCCCGTACCCACGGACCACGATCGGCTGATGCCCGGGCGTGTTCACCTTCGAATATCCGAGCAGGACGGATTCGGCTCCGACCGTGCCGCGCATCACGTTCTGGGTCGTGCCGACGTCGATCTGGGTGACGGAGGAGGCCTTGGGTCGTGGCCTCGCCCGCTCGATCGAACTGCAGGACATCGTGGAAGCCATGGTCAGGGCCGCCGACACGAGGGTGATTACTCGGTATTTCCGCATCCGGTGAGGATACCGCATATGCCGCTGGAGGGCCGTGGATGCCTGAAAAACGCGAATCATTGCAATGGTGGGGCGGGCTCCGGATCCCGTTGCAGGGGATGAGGCTGGGCGTCTCTGAGTTCCTGGTCGTGCTCCAGCTTCGTGTTGATCAGTGAAGGGGCGCCGGACAGATTGCAGATGGCCGAGCCGTACGGCGAAGCGTTTCCTTCGAATCGGCACTGGTTCAGGATCGGCGCGGCGTACCAGTTGAAGATGCCGCCGCCCGAGAGCAGGGCGGAGTTGTCGATGAACGTGCAGGACTCGAAGGTGGGCATGCCGTCGTGCCAGATGTAGACGCCGCCTCCGCAGGGGCTTGCGTTCTTGACGAAGCCGCATCGTATGAAGGTCGCATCGGTGTTCATGATCAGCACCCCGCCGGCGATGGAGTCCGATCGGTTCGCCTGGATCGTGCAGTCGATGAACACGGGTGATCCACCGGTCACGGCGATGCCGCCGCCACTGCCGTACTGGGCATTGTTCCCGGTGAAGATGCAGCCGATGAAGATGGGCGAGCAGTCCTTGACCAGCACCCCGCCGCCCATGATTTCCGCGTAGTCCATGTTCATCTGCCCCTTCCCGCCGGTGAAGGTCAGATTGATCAGTCGGGTGGCTGCGGATTCCTTCGAATCACAGGTGAGGGTGCTGCCGCGTGCGGGGCCCTGGCCGTCGACGACGGTGGATTCGGCGCCATCGACACCGGTGATCGTGATCGCCTTGCCGCCGGTATCGAGACGTTCACGGTAGGTTCCCGGCGATACGTGAATGGTGTCGCCGTCCGAGGCCGCGGTGATCGCCTCCGAGATCGTCGCGTGCTCCGCGGGCACGTGGATGTCCGCGGCGGAGACGAGCGGGGCTGCGAGAAGGCAGGTGAGTGTCGTCGAAAGGCGGAACATGGAGCCTCGGGAGGTCAGCCGGGGGGGTGGCCCCGGACTTGGCGGGTCGAGCGTGTGAATGGGCGATACTGGACTCGAACCAGTGACTTCTTCGGTGTAAACGAAGCGCTCTAGCCAACTGAGCTAATCGCCCGCATGTGCCTAGGGTAGCGGCTTGCGCCGCAGGCGTGCTCAGATTTGTGAGCAGATCGTGTCCAGCCACACCTGCGAGGGGAGCGCCCACGGACGGAACTTCTCGAGAATGCCCGAATCCTCGCTGCTGAAGAGGGCACGCTGGATGCCGAGGTCCGAGGCGGCGGGGCTGTCGATCAGATGGGAGGAATCGTTGGCACTCATCTGGAAGAGGACCCGCATCTCGAACTCCCGCTGACTGTTGCGGTCGAGCGTTCGATTCAGGTTGTTCAGCGTGTCGACCCAGCTGACGACGTGGATGCCGTGGGCCGGTCCGTCCTTGAGCAGTTCGGCGAAGATGGCGTCCGCGCTGGCCGGGGCTTCGGGATCCGGCGCGGAGAAGCTGAAGTCGTCCTCGGGCCGACGAAGATCGCGCAGGCGGTGGAGTCCGTGCGTGAACAGCATGACACGCGGTCCGTCGGCCGAGCTGGCGGACCGCCGTGCGTTGAGCAGGCCGCCGAGGCGCTGCATGGTCTCGTTCACGTCACGGTGGGTACCGGTGTGCGAGGGGTGGGGCAGACGTGCCGTCATCTCGGCAAGCCGGCCCTGCTGCGGCGAATCGCCCGGCAGCGCATCGAGCACATGGATTTCCAGCCCGTCGTGGGGGCACTGCGACGCCATCGCAAGCATCATCGACTCGAGCATGGCGGTGACCGTCTCCTCCAGCTGTTCCACCAGCAGCA
>CAJWBW010000260.1:0-3092 GCA_913020415.1 uncultured Phycisphaerae bacterium
GACCGCCCGGACTCCCAGCAGGAAGGTTCCCTTGGCGGCCCAGTCGCGGGACGAACCCATTCCGTAGTCCTTGCCCGTGAGCACCACCAGGGGAATGCCGGCCTCCTTGTAGCTGCAACTGGCTTCAAAGATCGACTTGACCTCACCGTCGGTGAAGTCGGTGGTCCAGCCGCCTTCGGTGCCCGGCGCGAGCAGGTTGCGAACCCGGATGTTGCCGAAGGTGCCCCGGGTCATGATCAGATCGTTGCCCCTGCGGGAACCGAAGCTGTTGAACATGCTGACGGGCACCCCGTGCTCTTGCAGCCACCGGCCGGCCGGCGAATCGGAACCGATGGCTCCCGCCGGCGAGATGTGGTCCGTGGTCACGGAATCGCCGAACATGCCCAGGACCCGGGCCCCGCGGACCGGATGGATTCCCGGTACGTCCGAGGTCATTCCCGCGAAGAACGGAGGCCGGTGGATGTAGGTGCTTTCGTCCGACCATCCGAAGACCTGCCCCCCGCTCGTCTCGATGTCCTGCCATTCATCGGAACCGCTGTAGACATCGGAGTACTGTTCGATGAACTGGTCCCGACCAAGACTGTCGCGAACCGCGGCGTCGATCTCCTCCTGGGTGGGCCAGATGTCCCGCAGGAACACCTCGTTGCCGTCCGGATCGGTCCCGAGCGGCTCGACCGTGAGATCCATGTCCACGGATCCGGCAAGTGCGTAGGCGACCACCAGCGGAGGCGACGCGAGATAGTTCGCACGAATATCAGGACTGATGCGGCCTTCGAAATTTCGGTTGCCGCTGAGGACGGACGTGGCGACGAGATCATTCTCGTTGATCGCCACGTGGATGGGGTCGGGAAGCGGACCGGAGTTGCCGATGCAGGTCGTGCAGCCGTAGCCCACGACGTAGAAGCCGACCGCCTCCAGATCGTCCAGCAGCCCGCTGCGTTCGAGATACTCGGTGACCACCTTGGAGCCGGGAGCCAGCGAGGTCTTGACCCACGGCTTTCGATCGAGGCCGCGATCCCTTGCCTTGCGCGCCAGCAGTCCGGCGGCCATCATGACATCCGGGTTGCTGGTGTTGGTGCAACTGGTGATGGCTGCGATCACGACGTCGCCGTCTTCGAGATCGAAGGTCTCGCCGTCGTGCTCGACCACGGCCTCGGCGCCCGCCGGACGGTCCGGGGACAACGACGTCGCCATGTCGTGCTCCCACTGGGACTTCATGTCGGTGAGGAGAATGCGGTCCTGGGGCCGCTTCGGTCCGGCCATCGCGGGCACCACGGTGGAAAGGTCCAGTTCGAGCTGGGCCGTGTAGACCACATCGGCGTCCGGATCGTGCCAGAGCCCCTGGGCCTGCGTGTACTGCTTCACCGTCTCGATCAGCTCCATGGAGCGGCCCGTCAGTTCCATGTACTTCAGAGTCTGCTCGTCGACGGGGAAGTACCCCATCGTGGCCCCGTATTCGGGAGCCATGTTCGCAATCGTCGCACGATTGGCCAACGGCATGGACGCCAGCCCGGGGCCGAAGAACTCGACGAACTTCCCCACCACCCCGTGTTCACGGAGAATCTCGGTGACCTTCAGTACCAGATCGGTCGCGGTCGCACCCTCGGGCAGCGTACCGGTGAACTTGAACCCGATCACTTCCGGGACGAGCATGTAGATCGGCTGCCCGAGCATGCAGGCTTCGGCCTCGATGCCACCGACACCCCAGCCGAGTACGCCGAGTCCGTTGATCATGGTGGTGTGCGAGTCGGTGCCCACCAGGGAATCCGGGTACAGCTGCTTCTCGTTGTCCCACGTGACCGTGGCGAGGTATTCGAGATTGACCTGATGGATGATTCCCGTGGCGGGCGGCACCACGTGAAAGTTGTCGAAGGCCGACTGCCCCCACTTCAGGAACTGGTACCGCTCGTGGTTCCGCTCGAACTCCTTCTGCGAGTTGATCTCCAACGCGAGATCCGAATCGAACGCATCCACCTGGACCGAATGGTCGATCACCAGATCGCATCGCACCAGCGGATTCACCTTGGATGCGCTCGCGGGATCGCCCGTCATGTCCACGATGGCGGAACGCATCGCCGCCAGATCGACGATGGCGGGAACCCCCGTGAAATCCTGGAGCACCACCCGACTCGGAATGAAGGGGATCTCCACCGGCTGCACCGTGGTGGCGTCGTACCGGCCGAGGGTCTCGACATCCTCCTCCATGACCGTGTGCCCATCGCAATGACGGAGGCAGGCTTCCAGCAGGACCTTGACCGAGTAGGGAATCCGGCTGATGTCACCCACGCGACCCGTCGCCTGGAGGGCCGGCAGGGAATAGATTTCCCGGCTTCCCAGGGGCGTCTCGATGGTCTGAAGCGCGTGAAAGTGATCGTGAAGGGGCATGAGTACCTCGAAGCGAGAACTTTATTCTACCGCCAGTACCGCCCCGGCACCCCCCTGTCCTAGCCGTTTCCGCGATCCCGAAGGCTGATTTCCACCAGTGGAGCCTGTACCACGTGGTTTGGAGGCACCGACTGGAGCAGAAACACCCCGCCGTTCACCACGGATCCGGCCCCGATCACGGTATCTCCACCGAGAATGGTGGCTCCTGCATAGACCGTCACCTCGTCCTCGAGGGTGGGATGACGCTTGACGCCTCTCTTGAGACGACCACGCTCGTCCTTGGGGAAGCTCTTGGCGCCCAGCGTGACCCCCTGGTAGACCTTGCATCCTCGGCCGATGACCGTCGTCTCGCCGATGACCACCCCGGTCCCGTGGTCGATGAAGAACGAATCGCCAATGGTCGCCCCCGGGTGGATGTCGATGCCCGTCTCGGCGTGTGCCCACTCCTGCATGATGCGGGGAATCAGCGGTACCCCGAGCCGAAGCAGCTCGTGGGCGATTCGGTGCACGGTCATCGCCCGGACCCCCGGATAGCAGAGCACCGCCTCATCGGTGTGCCGGGCCGCGGGATCACCGTCGTAGGCCGCCTGCACGTCGAGACTCAAATGTCGGCGGATCTCGGGAAGTCGATCGAGGAATGCGGCCGTGACTTCGTCCGCCCGGTCCGGCGCCTCCTCGTGGTACCGAAGTGCCCGGGCGATCTGTTC
>CAJWBW010000261.1:0-3071 GCA_913020415.1 uncultured Phycisphaerae bacterium
GCCGAGCGTCCCGCGTGCGCGGCGGTCGAACCGGAGCCATCGCCGGCCTTGCTGGAGGATTCGGTTCCCGAACCGATGATCGACGTGCCGCCGCCCCCCCTCGTGGTGGCCGACGAGCTGCTTCAGCCGCTGGATCTCGAGCCACCGATCGAGCAACCGGATGTCGAAGCGGAGGTCGACGGCGACGAGTTGACCGGGCATGTGCCGGGCCTCGTGGCCCTGCCGGTCGGTTGTCCTGCGTGCCCGGAGGTTGAACTCGCAGTGGATACCGAAGGGCGTGTTCACTGTCTGGGGCGTACGTCGGCGTTGCGGCAGTTGCAGGTCGCGTCCCGATGGGTGACGGACCATCACGAGCTGCTCGCGTTGGCATGCCCGGGGCTGCTGTCCGGATCCGCCCAGGAGCCGTCATGTCATCTGTTCACGCCGCATCCCCCGGAATTGGCGGATCTGCACGGCAGCGATCTGCAGCTGCACCTGCTGACCCGGGTCGAGGTCGGTTCCGAATCGACCTGGTATTCCTGTCCTCTCTCCTGATTTCGAAGTGCGGGGGAGCGGCGGGCCTCCCCTGCATTGCCGTGTCGGATGCGAGGGGGTAGCCTTGACGAAATGGTCCGTGTGAAATCACAGATCGAATCAGCAGACATCCGTACCGGGTGGTTGGATCTGCTGTTTGCTCCGAGAGCGGTGGCCTTGTTCGTGGTGCTGGGGTGCGGTGCGGTGCTGGCCGTGGCCACCACGTTGGAGCCGGCTTCGGGCGGGATCGGTACCCATACGCAGTTGGGGCTGCCGCCCTGCGGATGGATCGTACGTCTGGATCTTCCGTGCCCCACCTGCGGCTTCACGACCGCCTTCACCAACGTCGTGCACGGGGACTTCGTCTCGGCGTTCGCCGGTCAGCCGTTCGGGGCGGTGCTGGCCTGTGCAACGGCGGTGTTTTTCGTGGGGGGACTGGTCGTTCTGATCACCGGAGCCCCTCTGGGAGGGGTGTTGTGCCGTTTCTGGACCATCAAGGTCACTTGGGTGGTCCTGGCCATGTTGATTCTGAGCTGGGGCTATACCATGCTTCGTTTCCGAGGCCACATATGACGCGACGACTCCTACTGGTCATTCTGTTCGTGCTCCCGCTGCTGGGCGGCTGGGGCTGTGGTGCCTTCTACCTGGCCGGGGGAATGGCCCAGAGCTTCGAGTACCAGAAGCTGGTCGAAGTGCTTCCTCGCTACGAGGGGCTCGAGCACAAGACCGTGGCGGTGATCGTCGATGCCGACCTCGGCACGCTGCATCAGTATCAGCTTCTGCCGGAAGTGATCAGTTCGGGAGTGGGTGGCCTCATTGCACGTGAAGTGTCCGGAGCCCGGGTGTTGACCTCCGGAGCAGTACGTGAGTGGCAGTTCACGACGCCACGTTGGAACGCACTGCCCTACAGCGACATGCTCAAGGCGCTGCAGGTCGAGCGGATCATCCTGATCGACATCCACACCTTCCGACTGAATCCTCCCGGCAACCGGTGGATCTGGGAAGGGGAATGTGCCGCGACCATCGGAGTCATCGAGGACGACGGACACAATCCGGACGAGTTTGCGGACGCCTACCACATCACGGCGCGGTTTCCGACGATCAAGCAGCTCGATCGCGACTCGGCCTCTCCGGAGGTCATCGAGACCGGGCTGGTCACGGAGTTCATGAAGCAGACCGCCTGGCTGTTCTATCCCCATCTGGAACCCAAGTACCCCGATCGCTACAAGCCCGAACTGGATCAGACGCAATGAGACTTCGAACGGCAACGCTCCTGGGTGCATGGGCGACGGCAGCTCTGTGCTTACTTGAACTCGGTGGGTGCAACATCGTGTCCGCAGTGAGCTTCGTGGCCCGGCCGGAGCCGGAGGTCGAGGCCAAGTACGACCTGCAGGATGTCCCGACCGTGGTCTTTCTCGACGATCGTCGCAATCGGATCAGCCCGACCCGTCTGCGTCGGGTGATCGCCGAGGAGGCGACCACCGTCCTCATGGAGGAGGGAGTCGTGTCCAGGCAGAACATGGTGCCCGCCCGCGACGCCATTCGGGTCTCGAGCCGGCATGATCGAGCCGGGAAGTTGCTCTCGGTGCATGCGATCGGCGAAGCCGTGGGTGCCGAGCAGATCATCTATGTGAGCGTCGACGAGTTCGCCCTGACCCGCGACGGTCAGACTCCGGAACCCAAGTCGATCTGTCGGGTCCGCGTCATCGACGTCAAGGACGAAAAGCGTCTCTTTCCCGATCCGGCTTCGGACAACAGCTACGGGTACTACCAGCTGGTCGTGGATCTGCCGAACGTGGATCCGCACGGATTCCATACCATTTCGATCCGCAACGATCTGAACGATCGGCTGGCCGTCGCGACGGGTGACGAGATCGCCAAGCTGTTCTTCACCTACACGGTGTCCGAACTCGGCGGTCGCATCGAGCCACGGTGACCCCCGTGCGTGTACTCCACCTTGTCGACATCCAGCCCGGAACCGATGGTCGGTGCCTGCACCGGCTGGTGCGTCGTACCGTCGAAGGCCTGCAGGGCTGCGGGGAGCACGTGGTGCTGGAAGTCGGGGGCGGGGAGCGGCGACAGCCGTATCTGCCCCGTACGTCGGGGCGGCTGGGGCCGTCGCGCATGCTGGTGGGAGGCGGCGTGTCCGGAGAGCCCCTCTGGCGGGTTCTGGAAGTCTGGGCGAACGCGGGGCGACCCTTCGATCTCGTTCATTGCTGGGGTGACGCCTCGCTTCGCCTTCGGGCGGCGTGCGCCGGTGGACCTCCCACCTACTGCACTCTCGATTCGATGGTGCTCGATGCATCCATGATGATCGATGTGCACGATCTGTCGGGCATCGTTCCACTGGAGATCCAGGTCGGAAGCGTCGGCATGGTCGACGCGCTGCACGAGGCCGGATTGGAGCTGGAGGTGGCGGTCGTTCCGTTCGGTCTCGACGTGGATCGGTCCTCCGCGGATCCCGTCCGGCGTGATTCCTGGGGTGTCGACGACGGCACCATGGTCTTCGGCGTGGTCGGAGACCGGATTGGCAAGGCATCGCTGGGATCCCTGGGCGG
>CAJWBW010000262.1:0-3046 GCA_913020415.1 uncultured Phycisphaerae bacterium
TTCTCACCCCGGTGAGCCGGCTCAGGAGTGGCCGTGGTCCTCGCGGATGTGACGCTCGAACATCTTCGTGAGAATCTCGATCTGATCCTGCTGAATCTTGAGCAGATGCTCCCACTGCTCGACCCGAAGCTCGTCGAGCTTCTCGTGCAACGACAGAATCTCCATCTCCGCCTTCAGGTTGATCTCGAAATCCTCCTGGGCGGCACGTCGATCGTTCTCCGACTGGCGATTCTGCGACATCATGATGATCGGTGCCTGCACGGCGGCGAGCATGGAGAGGAAGAGATTCAGCAGGATGTAGGGATACGGGTCGAACCCCTCCTTGTCGGCGAGCATCACGGGCAGCATGATCGAGTTCAATGCCACCCACCCGAGGAGAAAGCCGACGAACAGGAGGATGAAGGTCCAGGAGCCCCCGAACGAAGCGACCCGATCCGCGAGTCGCTGACCGAACGTGAGCTCCTTCGGATCGATCTCCATCCGGTGCTTGGACCGACGCAGGATCTTCTCCACCGCCGCACGCTCGAACTTGGACAGCGTGTCGTAGCTCTTCTGGAAGATGTTCCGAATCGCGTGTTCCCGGTTTTCCTTCATCGTGATGTCCTCCCATCACATCCAAGCGAAGCGTTGATTGAAAAAGCGGCCTCGGCATGCTGCCAAGGCCGCTTTAAGCGAGGCGGACGGGACTCGAACCCGCAACCACTGGATCGACAGTCCAGGACTCTAACCAATTGAGCTACCGCCCCATGTGCCTCCGTACCCGGGGGTACGGACGAAGTAGTGTAACACCACCCACCAGTCGGTCAAGAACCCCCACCGGAAGGGTCTACTTGGCCTCGTACCACGACGGTCCAGCCGCAACATCAACCACCAGGGGCACGGAGAGGCGTCCCATGGCCTTCTCCATGGTGTGCACGAGGATCTCGGTTGCGGCCTCGGCCTCCCGGTCCGGAGTCTCGATGACCAGTTCGTCGTGGATCTGAAGCAGGAGGCTGGATCCGGGACACGTTTCCGCCAGACGGGAAGGAAGCTGGATCATGGCGATCTTGATCAGGTCGGCGGCCGAGCCCTGGACGACCGAGTTGATGGCCAGACGCTTGCCCAACTCGCGGACCTGCGGCTGGTTCGATTCGAGTTGGGGAATCGCACGCCGACGACCGAGCATGGTCGTGACGTATCCGACCGACTTGGCCTCGTGCACGCAGCGGTCCATGAACGACTCGACCCCCTTGAACCGCTCCTTGTAACCGTCGATGAACGATGCGGCGTCCTCGACGCTGACCGGATCGCCCAGACGTCGAGCCAGTCCCCAGGCCGTGATGCCGTAGATGATTCCGAAGTTGATCATCTTCGCTGCGTTCCGCTGATCGGCGTCGACCTGCTCCGGATCGACCTCGAAGACCTCCGCGGCCACCGCGCGGTGGATGTCGTCGCCCCGGTGGAAGGCCGCGATCAGCGCCTCATCACCGCTGAGATGCGCCAGCAGCCGAAGCTCCACCTGGGAGTAGTCGGCGGCCACCAGCTGGGCCTTCGAGTCGGCCTTGAAGGCCTTGCGGATCGCACGACCCTCTTCCGTACGGATCGGAATGTTCTGGAGATTCGGATCCGAGGAGCTGAGCCGGCCGGTGGCGGCACCGGTCTGGTGGAAGGAGGTATGCACCCGATGGGTGTCGGGGTCGATCGCATCCTTCAAGGCCACCAGGTACGTCCCCACCAGCTTCGCCAGCTGCCGGTACTCCAGCACGATCCCGGGAATGGGCGTGGACACGGCGGGATCGGCATCGAGCTTCTCGAGCACCTCCTGATCGGTCGACGGACCGGTCTTGCGCTGCTTGATGGGCTTGAGCCCGAGCCCCGGAGGCTCCGCGGTGCGGGCGTTGAAGAGCACGGCGGCCAGTTGCTTCGGAGAATCCGGGTTGAACGGATGCGGCGCCGCGTCGATGGCGGCCGCACGAAGTTCCGCGGCGCGATCGGAGAGCAGCGTCCGCTGGGCATCCAGTTCGTCCGGATCGACGCGGATTCCGGTGTACTCCATGCCCGCCAGCACCGGCACCAGGGGCATCTCGAGATCATCGAAGAGTTCGCGAAGTCCGTCGGCGTCCAGCGCCGGAGCAAACTGCTCGTACAACCTCCAGGTGATGTCCGCATCCTCCGCCGCGTAGATCGCAGCGGTGTCCAGGGGCACCGTATCGAACGTACGCTGCGAGGAGCCGCTGCCGATGAGAGCGCTGATGGGAATGCATTCCAGCTGGAGTACGGACCGCGCCAGGGCATCCATCCCGTGACTGCTGCGGGACGAATCGAGCACGAAGCTGGCGATCATGGTGTCGAAGAACGGACCTTCCACCGAAATCCCCGCCCGACGCATGATGTTGAGATCGAACTTGAGATTGTGCGCAACCTTGCAGAGCGAATCGTCCTCGAGCACCGGGCGCAACTGCTCCAGCACCACGTCCTCGCCGAGATGATCGACCCCGTTCGGCGACCGAACCGGCACGTACCAGGCCTCCGCGGCGCCGCAGGCGAACGACAGGCCGCACAACTGCGCCTGCATGGGGTCCAGTCCGGTGGTCTCGGTGTCGAATGCGAAGGCACCGGCCTCGCGCAGGCGATCCACCATGGCCGCCAACTCCTCGACGGTCCGAACACAGTGGTAGACGGCCGCCGGATCCGCCGGAGCCAGGGGATCCGGCTCCTCGCCGAACAACCCGCCCTCGAGGGACGCCGCGTTGCCCGAAGGCGGAGGCTTCTCCTCCCCGTCGATGATGCGTTCGAGATCCGCCCCGAAGGTCCTGAACCCGAGCTCTCGGAACAATGTCTGCACCTGCGTGATCGACATGGTGGCGGGCTGGACGGCGCACCGGTCGATCCCGAAGTCGAGCTCCACGTCGTCGCGAAGCCGGACCAGGTCCCGATTCAACGGCATCGCGTCCCGGGACGCGACGAGGTTCTCGTGCCGCTTGCCCTTGATCTCGTCGATGTGTTCGTAGATGCCCTCGATGCTTCCGTATTCGAGCACGAGCTTGGCCGCGGTCTTGGGACCGAT
>CAJWBW010000263.1:0-3014 GCA_913020415.1 uncultured Phycisphaerae bacterium
TCGCCGACGCCAGTCCGGCGGTGCCGGCCAGTGCGGCCAGTGCGATGAGTGTTCTCGTGCGCATCCATACCCCTCCTCATGATGTGATCTGCACCTTCAGGCTAGATCCTGCCTGCAGGCTTGCAAGGGAAAACATGTGAATCGGACGGTGGGGCCCGGCAGGTCCGATACGAATGTTCGTCAGGGGACCGGCTTCAGCTTTGGTTTCGCAGGAGATCCGCATCGATGTGATCGAGCAGGCCGGCCAGGAAGTCCATCGCCAGTTCGACCTTGGCCGGACTGAGGGTGTAGACGGTCGAGATCAGCACGCCACCGGGACTCAGCTCGATGTGCCACTTGCCGTCCTTGTGTCGAAGGAGGTACTCCATCATGTCCTGCGAGATGAAGTCGCTGGCCTTTCGCTGATCGACGGACGACACTCGCCAACTGCTGTTGAACTGTGTCGATTCGAACTGCTGCTTGTGATACCCCGCATTGATCAGCTGGCCTTCGTCGGCCCGTTTGAGCATCGACAGCAGGCCCGTCGGGGTGATGATCACCTGCGGCATGTCGGCGTTCGGGCAGTGTGCGAACACGGAGGTGTACTCGCCCTCGCTGTCCGCATCCCCGAACTCGAACCAGAGGGTGTCGAAGGACGTTATCAAATGCCCCTTCCAGGTTCCCTCCATGATGTTGCAGTTCGCCTGCCAGTCGCCTCTCCATCGATTGGAGTTGAAGGCCCACAGTCTGGTCTGCAGGGAGGAGTCTCCGAACCAACGGCTGGCGTGACGGGCCTTGCGGCTGAGCCGCTTCTTGCCTTGCGACTTCAACTCCGCGGCCGAGGGGGCGTGCATCTGCATGAGTTCACCACGGTAGTCCGTCAGCTTGGCGTCGAACGCCAGCCCGTTGGCGGTGGCGAAGGTCCCGAACGCCTTGGCCCGACGTTTGTTCTTGGACTTGAAGTAGAGATACCGGGCGCCGTCCCAGATCGCGTCCAGAACGACTTCATCGATGAATCCCATTGATGCACACTCCTCTGTCAGCCCAAGAACATGACATGCAGGTGAAACGGACAGGGTGGGATTCGAACCCACGATGACCCGGAGGCCATACTGGTTTTCGAGACCAGCGCGTTCAACCGCTCCGCCACCTGTCCAGATTCCGCATTCTACAGCAAGTCGGCCCGGGTCGCCCGGATGGGCTATTCGGTGCTGATGATGATGGTCTTGCGCTTGGTGCAATGCTCGAGCATCGCCTCGCGACAGGCTTCCTGTCCAAGGCCGGAGTTGCGGAACCCGCCGTAGGGGAGGCCCGGCTGCACCACCAGATTCTGGTTGATCTGCACGAAGCCGGCGTCGATCCGCTCCACGGCCTGCATGGCCCGGGCGATGTCCCGGGTCCAGACGGTGCCGCACAGCCCGTACTCCGTATCGTTGGCCTGCTCCAGCACCGATTCCTCATCGGTCCAGGAGATCACGGATGCGACCGGACCGAAGATCTCCTCGCGGCACACGACATCGTCGTTGGTGACTCCGGTCAGGATCACGGGACGGACGAAGAGCCCGTCGGCGAGCCTCGGATCCGTGGGCAACTGGCTGCATTCTCGAACCGTGGCATTGGGCAGTTCCCGGGCCAGTCCGAGGTAGCGATGCACCGTCTCGAATTGCTGAGGGGAGATGATCGATCCCATGTCGGTGGCTTCGTCGAGGGGATCGCCCATGACCATGGCGTCGACGGCCTCGGCCATCCGATCCACGAACTCGTCGTGCAACGATTCATGCACGAACATGCGGCTGGAAGCGGAGCACGACTGCCCCTGGCGGGTGAAACGCATGCCGGTGACGGCACCGGCGACGGCCCGGTCCAGATCCGCGTCGTCGTAGACGATCATCGGACTCTTGCCGCCGAGTTCCAGCACCGCCGGGGCGAGATGCGACGCCGCATTGGTGTAGACGCTCCGCCCGGCTGCGACCGATCCGGTGAACGAGACCTTGTGCACGCCGTGGTGCGCCGCGATGGGGGCTCCGCATTCGGGCCCGAAGCCCGCCAGCAGATTCAGCACGCCCGGGGGCAGGACTTCGGACATGATCTGAGCCGCCCGCAGGATGCACAGCGGGGCTTCCTCGGCCGACTTGAGCACCACGGTATTGCCGGCGACCAGTGCAGGACAGATCTTGAGGCCCATGAGGTAGACCGGAACGTTCCAGGGGATGATGGCTCCCACCACGCCCAGTGGTTCACGAATGGTCAGAGGAAGCATGCCGCTCTTGTAGGGGATGGTCTCTCCCTTGAGTTCGCTGCCCAGGCCGCCGTGGAATTCCCAGACCTCGCGCAGCAGGTTCGCTTCCACACGGCTTTCGGTTCGGATCGCCTTGCCGGTTTCCAGTGCGATGAGATTGGCCATCTCTTCGGCGTGGGCCTCGAGCCGGCGGCCGCACTCGGTGATCATGCGACCCCGTTCGGTGGCCGGTGTCGACGCCCAGGCCCGTCGTGCGGCCTCGGCGGCCGCCACCGCGGCATCGACATCGACCTGTTCGCTGAAGGGGGCCTGGCCGATGACGTCCATCGTGGCGGGATCGATGACGTCAAACGTTCGCCCCGAGGCGGCGGGTACCAGTTCGCCGTTGATGATGTTCTGATTCGAGAGTTCCGCCGCAAGTGCACGCGGATCGGTCTGGATGGTCGTGGTGATGGTCATGCCATCAGCATACCGACTGCGGGCCCGTCGACTGTATTCTGATGGCATGTGGATTCCACTGGTCATCGCCTGTGCACTGTCCTCGGCGGTCGAGCCGCTTCCGATCGGGCTGTTCGATGAGCTTGCTCCGCTCTATCCGGACAGTTCCGTCGCCGACGGCGGTTCGTCGCTGCGTCTGGATGCGCCCCGTGGAGTCCCGGTCGCGGTGCATGTCCTGGTGCAGGGACTCGAGTCCGGCGTGCCGTGTTCGTTTGCAGTCCGTCCGGCGAACACGGTGGGAGGGGAGGTCCGCTGGTCACGCCTGATCGACGTCCCGGTGGAGGAAAACACCGGCCTC
>CAJWBW010000264.1:0-2943 GCA_913020415.1 uncultured Phycisphaerae bacterium
GGTGCGATCGTCCTCGGCCTCGGCACCATCGTGCTGGGGCTGGTGGAACTGCCCATGGTTCCCGCGGCGTGGACCCAGATCTTCGTGCAGGCCATCCTCGCCGTCGCATCGAGCATCGGTGTCGGCTTCCTCGTCCTGGGGATCCTGCCGAGCATCGAACGTGGATTCGGCATCACCACGGGCATGACGCTGGCGGAACTCCGTGACCCACGACGTCCCCTGTTGCAGCAGTTGCAGCAACGCGCCCCCGGCACCTACAACCACTCGCTGCAGGTGGCCAACATCGCCGAAGCGGCCGCAGACGCCATCGGAGCCGACAGCCTCCTGGTGTACGTGGGCGCCCTGTACCACGACATCGGCAAGATGAACAAGCCCGAGTACTTCATCGAGAACCGGGGCGAGGGACCCAACAAGCACGAGAACCTCAGCCCGGCGATGAGTCTGCTGGTGATCATCGGACACGTGAAGGACGGAATCGAACTGGCGCGTGAATACAACATCCCGCGTCAGATCATCCACTTCATCGAAGCACACCACGGAACCACTCTGGTCGAATACTTCTACCACGCAGCCAGGCAACAGGCCGAGGACGACGAGAACGTCACCGTGGAGGAGATCGAATACCGCTATCCCGGCCCCAAGCCCCACACCAGGGAAGCGGCCATCCTCATGCTCTCGGACTGCGTCGAGTCGGCGGCCCGGGCGATGACCGAACGCAAGCCCAGCCAGATCGAACAGCTGGTCCGCGATCTCGCCCTGAAGCGGCTCATGGACGGCCAGTTCGACGAGTGCAATCTGACCTTCACCGAGCTGGCCCAGATCCAGGCTGCGATCGTCTCCCGGGTGAACGCCATCTACCACGGCCGGGTCAGCTATCCGGAAGAGGACGAGCAGCCCAAGGCGATTGCCAGCACGGCCTAGCCGAGCTCCAGGATTCGCTTCACCGCGTTGCTGACCGGCAGGCGTTCGACATCCGACCGAGATTGCCAGATTCGTCCCGGCGCACGGGCTCCGTGCGCGGCATCGCCGCGAAAGACGTGCACATGGATGCGACGATGCGACAGCTCGTGCGTGAACGATCCCAGACGATCGATTTCGGCCAACTCCACACCACAGCGACGACTGACCTGCGAGGGTCCCAACTTGCGCTTGGACTCCACGGTCGGCACCTGCCACAGGCCGGCCCAGATTCCTTCATCCCCCCGCTGCTCCATGAGCAGACGACCGTTGCGACGGACCAGCACGGAATGATGATGAACCTCGACCTTGATCGCGGCCCGCTTCGGAGGCGGGATGCTCGCCTGGCTTCCGGATCGTCTGGCCTTGCAATTCGAAGCCAGCGGGCAGACCCCGCAATCCGCTGTGCCCGGAGTGCAGACCAATGCCCCCAGTTCCATCAGACCCTCGTTGAGTCGATCCGGCCGATCACAGGCCTCGACCAGATCCAATGAACGCTGCCACGCGCGATCGACCGCCGCACGTGAAGTTGGATCGGCATCGTCCTCATGCAGTCGAGCCATGACCCGCTGCACATTGCCGTCGACGATCGGGACCCGGCGGCGGCCGGCGATCGATGCAATGGCTCCGGCGGTGTAGCGGCCGACTCCGGGAAGCTCCAGCAGTGCGTCCAGTTCCAGCGGGGTGCGACCACCGAACCGCTCCACGATCATCTCGGCCGCCCGCTTGAGATTGCGGGCCCGGCGGTAGTAGCCCAGCCCCTGCCACATCGCCAGGACCTCCTGCTCGTCGGCGGCGGCGAGGGAGGCCGGATCCGGAAACCGGTTCAGGAACGGTTCGAACTTCTCGACCACCCGAGCCACCTGCGTCTGTTGCAGCATGAACTCGGATACCAGTGATCGCCACGCCGTACGACGGGTTCGCCAGGGCAGTCGCCGGCGGTTCGCCGTGAACCAGTCCTCGACCGCGTTGGCTTGTCTCCGCATCGTCATACGTACATGCTACTCAATGCAACGCATGGAACGGCCCCGGGACCGAGTCCCGGGACCGCTCCACGAGACTCGAACACCAGCGTCATGGGTGGGCCGAGGCCCTGCCATCCGCATCAAGTCTCGCCCCGGACTATTCCGCCGGTTGCACACCCGCTGATCCACGCAGATCCGGGGGCCGCGGGAATCCTCTTCACCTAAGTCCTGCGCAGACCATCCTCATCTCGCATCTGATTTCGAAAAAATCAGGTGTGGGCGGACAGAGCCCGCTCCAGATGCTTCTTCACCGTCCCCCAGCCCTTTCCGGGCGTGCGGCAGACGGTCAACCAGTCACCGTTGACCAGCAGCGTGGTCACCAGTCCCCCCTCGAAGATGGCCTCCGCAAGGGCGTTGCCGACCGCCGCATCGGGTCGAAGATAACTCTGAACCTCGTCGCTGATCCGCCCGTCCAGCCAGCACTTGAGTGCATTGGGATTGGGCGTATCTTCGTATTCGGTGACGGACAGCGGCATGAATGGGTTCCACCGTAGCCTGCCCCCGGAGGCGGCGCCGGTCCAGTAAAATGACGATTTGCTCACGTGATTCCTGTCGGGGGGACCGGACCCTGCGGCCCTGGATGTGGTACTGCGACCGGGATGGTCACCGATAATCGCGGCCCACACACGTCCGGCCGGCCCGGAAAACATCCGGGCGTCTCCCCCGGCTTGCCATCGACCGCAGGCGTGGTATCCTTCTTGGCCGATCGGGCTCCGGCTCGGCCACCCGTGCGGGTGTAGCTCAGTGGTAGAGCGTCACGTTGCCAACGTGAATGTCGGCGGTTCGAATCCGCTCACCCGCTTTCCAACCCTTGCCCCGGATTCCCGGTCTCTCGCCGGCATTTCCGGGCGAATGAACCCCGCCTTGCGGCGGGGTTTTTCACATCTGCAATCGAATCGTTCAAGGCGGATGAGGGGAGTCGGGGTCGCAGCCTCACCCACTCGGAAAGTCAGTCAGCAGG
>CAJWBW010000265.1:0-2933 GCA_913020415.1 uncultured Phycisphaerae bacterium
GACCGGCCGCCCGGACCTCGTCGGTGAGGTCGTAGGTCCCGTCGTTGTCGCGGAACAGGCCGGCCAGTTTGCGGGCCTGAGCGTCGTAGGCTTCCGGATCATCCCAGGTGGCCCGGGGATGCAGGATGTCGCTGGGCACGTTCGGAGCCGCCTTGGGCATCCAGAGTCCGAAGATCGGATCCTCGATGAACTCCGCGTTGCGGAGCGTGCCGTCCAGAATGGCCGTGACGAAGGCTCGGGTGTACGACAGGCTGAACCGCTCCCCCGTTCCGTAGGGACCGCCCGTCCAACCGGTATTGAGCAACCAGACGTCGACCGCGTGTTCTTCGCACCGTCGTGCCAGCCAGTCGGCGTAGACCATGGGCTCACGGGGCAGGAACGGGCCGCCGTAGCAGGGGCTGAAGTTCGGCTGCGGCTCGGTGACGCCGGCTTCGGTTCCGGCCAGCTTCGAGGTGTACCCGTTGATGAAGTAGTACATCGCCTGTTCGCGGGTCAGCTTGCTGACCGGAGGCAGCACGCCGAAGGCGTCCGCCGCCAGGAAGATGACGTTCTTGGGATGGCCCCCCACGGAGGGAATCCGGGCGCCGGGGATGTAGTGCACGGGATAGGTGACGCGGGTGTTCTCGGTCTTGGATCCGTCGTCGTAGTCCGGCACCCGGGTCTGCTCGTCGAGCACCGTGTTCTCGAGGACCGAACCGAAGCGGATCGCATTCCAGATCTGCGGCTCGGTCTCTTCGGTGAGCTTGATGCACTTGGCGTAGCAACCCCCTTCGAAGTTGAACACGCCCTGATCCGACCAGCCATGCTCATCGTCGCCGATGAGGGGACGATTCGGGTCGGCGGACAGGGTGGTCTTACCGGTCCCGGACAGGCCGAAGAAGAGGGCGACGTTCGTCTCGTCGGTGGCATCCACGTTCGCCGAGCAGTGCATCGGGAACACGTCGCAGTCCGGCATGTCGTAGTTCATTGCGTAGAAGATGGACTTCTTGATCTCACCGGCGTAGCGGGTACCGAAGATGATCACCTTCTTCTGTTCGATCGACTGGATCACGCAGGCCTCGGAGTTGAGTCCGAGCTCCTCCCAGTCGTCGATCTTCAGGTTGCAGGCATTGAGGATCCGCCAGTCCGGATCGAAGCCGGCGGCCTCCTCGGCCGTACTGCGGATGAAGAGCGTCGAAGCGAACAGGCAGTGCCATGCCTCCTCGGTCACCACGGAGACACCGAGACGATATCGATCGTCGGCCCCCGCGTATCCATCGAACCGGAACAGTTCCTCCTTCTCGGAGAGATAGGCCTTGGCCCGCTCCTCGAGGAGAGCGAAGGTCTCGGAGGAGACCGGTCGGTTGACGTTGCCCCAGGCGATCGAATCATGGATTGCCGGCGTGTCCTCGAGGAACTTGTCCTTGGGACTCCGCCCGGTGTGCTTGCCGGTATCGCAGGCAAGCGCACCGTTGGCGGCGAGGACTCCCTCGCCGCGGTGAAGAGCCATTTCCACGAGACGGGCCGTACCGATATTGCGGTGAACGGTCGCGGTCTCGAATGCGAGCATGTCGGTCGTGGTCGACATGGCCATCTGCGCCTCCCCGCCGGGCTTGCCGGCGTCCATTTCTGGGACTGACTTTCCCGTCTTCAGCGACTCCATTCGCGGCTGAAGCGGGGAAGTGTACATCCTTATCGGTCGGAAGCCCATGACCTTTCCCTTGAAAAGCCGCGTCTTCCTCGTTCAAAGCGTTGACCCAGCCGCCCTGCTGGCGGTACGCTTCGCGACGCAGCGGCGACCGTAGCTCAGTTGGCAGAGCACCTGGTTGTGATCCAGGACGTCGCGGGTTCGAGTCCCGTCGGTCGCCCTTGGTACAGGAACGCCTCCTCGACACTCGAGGGGGCGTTTTTTTGACTTAATCCGACCAGACCCAGCCGCACTCGGGGCACCGATCGGCGTCGGTGCCGGACCGTGGGTAGCTGCATCGCTGGCAGTGCTGCTTCCACCATGACGGTCGGCGATTGGCCAGAATCAGAAAAATGCCCGGACCCACCAGCCACACGCAGGCGACCAGCCCCCCCACGAGCCCCTGAAAGCTTCCCGTGGAGCAGTAGCAATCCGCACGCCGGCGGATCAGGGCTTCCAGCGGCACCAGCACCAGCAGTTCCACCAGCGTTCCCGCCAGCAACAGACCGGTCAGACGACTGAAGCGATCCAGCGGTTGTCCGCGGCGAAGGAACCTGGCGATGGGGATGGACCAGACGATCCAGCTGATCAGCAGAAAGGCCAGCGGCACGAGAAAGGACCCGTGCATCCAGGCTTCAGGCTCGAGAAATGCCGCCCCATCCACGGCGACGAAGGGAAACACCTGCAAGCCGTCCTTGTCGAGCCAGCCCCCCAGCAGCTGCACGAGGCTGAAGATAGCCAGAGCCAGAAGCAGCGTGAGAAACCCCGCGGCGAATGCGGCCACCACGATCCCGCTTCGCAACGAAGACGGGGTGCCGGGAGTGATGCGCAGGGGAACCAGCGGAAGGAGGAATGCCGCCTGCGTGCCCACCATCAGCAGGAGCAGGACTCCGACGTGTACCCAGTAATTCGGTTCGTACCACCAACTCCGCAGCAGTTCGATGCACGAATCGAATCCTTCTCCATCCATCCAGGGCGTGACAGCGACGGCGATGAGGATCGTCCCGAGCACCCAGGTGATCAGGGACACCACCAGCATCCAGACCGCTATCAGAAGCAATCTTCTCCGTCGCTGCATGCAGGCAAGGGTAAACCGAATTCCGCGTGCCGTACCCCCAGGTGGCTCCAAACCACGAGGGGCAGTCATGCTTTTCATCTGCAGGACCTCTCAGGTTGTTTCTCTGTCAGGGCGTCTAGATCCGCCGCCTAAGAAGAACCATGAATATAACTATAACGACAATGTTGAGTGTGCATGAATATAGTTATA
>CAJWBW010000266.1:0-2915 GCA_913020415.1 uncultured Phycisphaerae bacterium
CCTGGCTGATGGCCAGGTCTCCCGTCATCAACGGTGTCGCCAACTGGATCGATCGGGTCAGTGTGGGCGGGTTGACGGTGCCGCTTCCGGCCTTTCGTCGAGTCTTCGGTCTCGAGGAGCGTCCGGACGTGATCTTCTTCCTCACCGATGGGGAAATCACCTCGATGTCCGCCCAGCAGGTTGCGCAATTGAATGATCGTGGGCTGCGAACGGTGATCAACACCATTGCGTTCGATGACGATCGGAGTCAGGATCTGCTGATGCAGATCGCCAAGGATTCCGGCGGGGTCTACCGGTTCGTCGATACCAACTCCCGAAGGCGGCCATGATCCACGGTGTTCTTGCCATTCTCCTGACCGTCATCTCCGTGGACGAGATCCGGCCGCGCGGCGGGGAGGAGGTCATCGCCTGTTCGGTCTCCCGGGTCGATGAGGATGGCGTTCGTTTCAACCGAGCGGGGGAGCGATCCATGACGCTGTCGTGGGACCGAATCGCCGACGTCCGTCTGGCCGACGATCGAATTCCGAGGTTGCCCGAATACCTGGAGGTCGCCCGGCAGCTCTGGAGGGCCAGAGTCCGTCTGGAGCGAGGCGAGGTTGCGTTGGCCGAGCCCATCTTCGAGCTGCATTTTCCGGAGATGCGCGGCCGGACGAGCGAGACCGCCCTGGTCGTGGCCGAGGGACTGCTTCGCTGTCGCTTGATGCGGGGTGAGATCGATTCGGCGCTGCTGCCCGCTCTGGAAGTGGCCCGACTGCGACGCGCCGGAGTGGAGACGATGAGTTATCGCCAACTCCAACCTCCCTCACTCGGCGATCGGTCCTCCGGCCTCACGCACCTGTGGGATGAGGAGACCGGGTTGTGCCCGTATCTGCCTCCGGCGTGGATTGCCGGTCCCGGGCTGGCGTCCCGCCTCGTCGAGCTGCAGCAGTGGGATCCCGGTGATGACGAGAGGTTGCGAACCATCGCCCGACTGTATGCCGACAGCATTCGACAGGGGCTGGGGGAGGATGTGCCTCCCGTGGATCTCGAGACGTCCGGTTTCGAGGGGAATCCGGGGGCAAGACTGCTCGGATTGATGATCAATACGCTCCACAGCGATGCCGAGGTGCGAGCATCGGCGCGACAGGAAATCGCTGCGGATCTCGCGTCCGTGCCGCCGTGGAGCGAATGCTGGGGGCGCTACCAGTTGGGGCGCTCCATGCTCATGGAAACCGGGCTCGATCAGCAGCGTCGGGGCCTGCTCTCGCTGTCCCACGTACCGGCCCGGTGGGAGCAGTCGCAACCGTATCTCTCCGGCCTCGCCATGGCTATGATGGCCCGTCATTTCGAGTCGATGGGCAGGGACGATGCCGCGCACCGGATGCGGGCGGACCTTCGCCAAATGCATCCCGGTCACCCCGTGCTGCGCAGGGATGTCCTGGGCCAACAACACACAGAAGACAAGGAGGCTCCATGAGCAATCTGATTCCGATGTTGCTCGGTATGGCTGCGGGGGATGCCCCGAAGACATGGTGGGACACCATTCTGAAGGGCGGCACGGTCGGCTTCATCATCATTCTGCTGAGCATCGTCGCGCTCGGACTGGTGGTCTACCATTTCATCCAGATTCGACGAAGTGCCGTGCTTCCCGACGGACAGCTTGAGGATCTCGAGCAGCGCATGTCGGCGGGCAACATCGACGGTGCACTGGAATACTGCCTTGATCCGATGCACGATTCCTTCCTCACCCGGGTGCTGGGGGCGGGGCTGCTTCGTTACCAGCGGTCCGCATTCGGGGTCTTCGAGATCAAGAACGCGATCGAGGAGGCCGGCGAGGATCAGACGGCCAGGCTCTATCGTACGACGGACGGGCTCGGGGTCATCGGCACGATTTCACCGCTGCTCGGTCTGCTGGGCACGGTGATCGGCATGGTCGGAGCGTTCGATTCGGTTTCGCGCAGTGCGGGGTCGAACTACGAGGAACTGGCTTCGAACATCAGTCTCGCGCTGGTCACCACCCTGATGGGGCTCATCCTGGCGATCCCCTGCGTTGCGTTGTACACGTACTTCCGCAACCGGATCGATTCCCTCGCTTCGGACTCCGCGCGGGAGATCGATCGACTGCTGCTGCACCTCGAGGAGGGCGGAGGCCGCTCCGCCGGAACGGGACAGTGAGATTTCGTGGCCGCACACCCCGCTCCCGCTCGCTCATGGTCGAACTGACCCCCATGATCGATGTGGTGTTCCTGCTGATCGTGTTCTTCATGGTCACGTCGGAGTTTGCGCGTGACGTGCGTGCGGATCTCGAACTTCCCAAGCTGCAGGGGGAGCAACGGCCGGCCTCGGAAGAAGCGGGATTGATCATCAACATCCGCCGGGATGGGACCATTCTGCTGTCGGTCTCCGACGATCCTGTGGATCTTCCCCAACTGGAAGCTCGTCTTCGAGCGGCCTTCAGCGAGGAGGAGGCGCGGGAGGCGAGGGTACTCGTTCGAGCCGACGCCCTCGCATCGACCACCCGGCTCAACGAAGTGGTTCGACTGCTGCATGAGCTGGGAGTCGGATCCACCCGCATGGGGACCGAGATCCCGTCGCAGCGAGGCGGACCATGAGGTTTCGGGCGCGACGGTCTCGGGTACGGGTCGATCGGCTGACGTTGAATCTCGCCAGCATGATCGACGTCACCTTTCTGCTGCTGGTGTACTTCATCGTCAGCACGGTGATGGCCCGGCCGGAAGATCAATTGACATCCGCGATCCAGACCCGTGATTCCGACAGTGCCGGATCCGAAATCGACTACCAGCCCCAGGTCGTGGAGGTGGTGGCGATCCAAGGTGTTCCGTCGTACGTGATCGGCAGTCGGCGGCTTCGTGATCTGCCCGGCCTGCGTGAAGTGCTGCGCGATCTTCCGACCGAGCTGGGGGTGTTCATCAGGG
>CAJWBW010000267.1:0-2886 GCA_913020415.1 uncultured Phycisphaerae bacterium
GGGGGAGCACCCCGCCTCAGGACGGCAATTCGGGCTTGGCAGTCCCCTGGAGCCCTCTGGCGAGGATGACGAATCCGGCGGCACCCAGCACGACCAGGAGCAGGGCCACGCTGAAGACGATCCAGCCGGTGGGATCGGTGCTCAGGAGGGCTTCGTAGAGCAGCACGCCGAGGAACGGAGCCAGCAGGCCGCGAATGCCCGTCAAGGTGACGTGGACTCCCATGTAGCTCGAGGAGTTGGCCACGTTGGAGAAGTCGTGGTGTCCGAGATTCCAGGCCAGAACGCCGCCTCCGAACGCGATGCCGCGGATGATCGCGGCGATCCACAGTCCCGCCAGCCATCCGGTTCCGACACTGATGACGAGGATCAGGGTCGTGACCACGAAGACCCATGAATGGACGGATCGGAATCGAATGATGTGGACCCGGTCGAGGAAACTCGACCAGAAGGGGATCGACAACGGCATGACGAGAATCGGAATCGTGGTCATGATCGCGATGGCCTGGACGTAGTCCATGTCGTAGATGCTCGTCAGCACGATGATGAGCGGAGCGGTGACCATCATGTTGCCGGTGCCCAGGAGGAACTGGCAGATCATGAATCGCAGGTAGCCGGGATCGCTGCGCAACAGCCGGATCATCTGCAGCGGATTGATCGACGGCCGCAGCGGATCCGCCGTTTCATCCATGAACCGCTCCTTGCGGAGCATGGCCGCATGACCCCGCATGCGCACCCGGCTGTAGGCCACCGTGCCGAGAAATCCGATGAGGGCGGCCGCGGGATAGGCCCAGTGGTACGCCTCCTGGTTCCAGTCCATCAGCGCGCCGATGGCCCAGCTGATGCCGGCCAGTACCAGCGCCTGGATCGTGGCGAGCTTTCCGGCCATCCTGGCGCGGGCGGCCCGCGGATAGTTGGCCGCCCACACGGTGGAACGAAGGGTGATCACGCCTGACCAGCACACCCTGGCGCCGACCACGCCACCGACGAACAGCCACATGCCCAGATGATTGGCCGCCGCGATCGCCGGCAGAACCGTGCAGAGCCCGCATGCGATCTGCAGGATCACCAGCAGCCGGATCTTGTGTCGCCCGTGGCTCATGGCGGCCCATGCGAAGCTCAGCATGTTGGCGATGGCCCCCAGTCCCGTCAGGAGAGCCACCACGAGGTTGAGCAGTTCGTCCGACACGACGCCTTCGTAGAGCTTCTTGACGATCACGCCGACGACGCCGCCCTCGAGGACCCCCGTCATGACCGGCAGGAGGGCCCACGCGGGAAGCTCCCGCGCGTAGATCGCACGGGAGAGGTACGGCATGCTCTCGGGCAGGAAGGATTTGATCGCCGATCGGGCCGCTTGCAGCGGATTCAGATGGCCAGGACGCATTTCAGGCACGCCGTCTCCTTGATCGTCTGTGCCACTCGATGGGGGGTGCATCCTGGAATGACGTTGGACTCGGTTCGGAAGGGTCACTGTAGCGTGCAACCGGTCCGATTGCCCTCGAAGCTTCATTTCGTCCGACGTATCCGATCATCGGGTACGGCGCAAGAACTTGTGATTCCGCCTGCCCGACAACGTTCCGCGTGGTATTGTTCGAAGTGACGGCCGTGTGTTCCACGGGTTCGTCAATCGCCTCGGGATCTTGCTCGTTCCTGCTTAATCCCATGGGATCGTCGTACACGCGTCGATGGTCATGCCTCCCCCGTACCGGGTGTGTGGAAGGCCGGGAACGTCGAGTCGCGAGCCCACTTTGAACTGGGGTTCGAGCACTGACCCGGACGAGCGATCGGCATCTCCGGATGACCGGTCGTGACGAGCCCGTTGGAACACACGGCCGTCGCGCGTCAGGGCATCGATCGCAGCAGGGCGGTCATGTCCTCGAGACTGGCGGGAATCACTCTGGTGCCCGCGGTCGTGGTCATGAAGTTGGTGTCTCCGTTCCACCGGGGTACCAGATGGGCGTGCAGGTGACCGGGAATGCCGGCTCCGGCCGCCCCCCCCTGGTTGATTCCGAAGTTGATTCCGTGCGGCTGCAGCGCCCGCTGGAGCAGATCGGTGGCGTGCTCCACCAGAGCCCAGAAAGCGGTCCGCTGGTCCGGCTCGTAGTCCAGGATCGCGGGACGCCCTTCACCGAGTGCGACCAGCAGATGCCCGTTGGCATAGGGATACCGGTTCAGCAGGACCATGCCGTGTTCGTTGCGGTGTACCACGTGATTTGCTTCATCGTGGTCCGGAGCGGCCCAGTAGGCCTCGAGAAAGTGCTGTCGTTCGGCGGATCGTGCCGCATCATCCGCCGCGTCGTCGCAATCCTTCAGATAGGCGAGTCGCCAGGGGGCCCAGAGTGCGCGATGGTCCATGGAATCGGTTTCCGTAGTGAGGGATCGGTGTATGCACAGCATAGGCCCCCGCCCCGTGGGGTCCAAGGGCCGGGATCGGCGCACCGGTACACTGATCGGTCCATGCCCCTGCTTTCCTGCTCAAACCTGTCGTGCCGCCGAGGACATACCGTGGTGCTCGAGGGGGTTTCGGTGAGTTTCGAACCGGGAGAGCGGATCGGCCTGGTGGGTCGCAACGGATGCGGAAAGACGACTCTGCTGTCGTTGATCGAGGGGCGCGAGGATCCCGATCAGGGGCGGGTCGACCGGGCGCGGGGGGCTCGCATCGGTTCGCTCGCCCAGGAGCATGCATTCGATCCGACCCTGACGGTCCGGCAGGTCGCGGCGTCGGCGTTTCATGAACTCGATTCGCTGCGTGGAGAACTCGAAGCCGTCTATGAATCCATGTCGGCCGCCTCCGAGGAGGAACTGGACAAGCTGATGAAGCAGCAGGGCGCCCTCGAGGCGAGACTGGAGGCCGCGGGCGGTTGGGTGGTTGATCACCGGATCGATGCG
>CAJWBW010000268.1:0-2809 GCA_913020415.1 uncultured Phycisphaerae bacterium
GCCCTTGAAGCGAATCCGGAGGCGTACTTCGCCTCGCCGGGACGGGATCTGGTGGCCGCCGAGACCGACGGAGTCGTGTACCTCCTGCTGTACACCAGCGACCCCAAGAGCATGACGCACGGGGGCGAAATCGACTGGTCCGTGCAATCCGCCGGGCGTACGACGGATGACTTCGGTCGTCCCGCCGTGAACTTCCGGCTCGATCAGGCCGGCGGTACCCTGATGTCCCGACTGACGCAGCCGCACGTCCAGCAGCCGATGGCCATCGTGCTCGACGACAAGGTGTACACCGCTCCCAATCTGAACTCCCAGATCGCCAACAACGGGGTGATCACCGGAAGCTTCAACGACGAGGACATCGACTATCTCACCCGCGTGCTGGTTGCGGGTGCCCTGGAAGCACGACTCTCGCCCGAGCCCATCTCGGTCAACGTGCTCGGTCCCTCCCTGGGAGCGGACAACCTCGACCGCGGCTTCGATGCGTTCATCTGGGCCGTCTCCGCCGTCGTCATCTTCATGCTGGTCTGGTACTTCCTCGCCGGTGTGGTGGCGGACTTCGCCCTGCTGTGCAACGGAATCCTCATCTTCGGGGTCATGGCCCTGCTGCAGGGGACCTTCACGCTGCCGGGTCTGGCCGGGGTGGTGCTTACCATGGGTATGGCGGTGGATGCGAATGTGCTCATCTACGAGCGCATCCGCGAGGAGCTGCAGGGGGGAGCCCGGGATCTGCGCGAGGCGATCCGCGAAGGCTACAACCGCGTCTACAGCACCATTCTGGATGCGAACCTGACCAACCTGATCGTCTGCGCCGTACTGCTTCTGATGCAGCCGACCACGGAGGTCAAGGGCTTCGCACTGACCCTGACCATCGGAATCATTGCCACGCTGTTCACCTCGCTGTTCGTGACGCGCTACGTCTTCGACCTCTACGCCCACGTTCTGAAGTTCCGGCGATTGACCATGCTTCCGCTGGCGGTGCCGGCCATCGGCCGTCTTCTGCGTCCGAACATCGACTGGATCGGATTGCGCGGAATCTTCTGGACCTTCTCCACCCTGATGGTGGGTGGTTCGATCGTCCTGTTCTTCGCCCGGGGTATAGACATGTTCGACACCGAGTTCCGGGGCGGTGTCGCCGTGACCATGCAGACGGCCAGCATGGGCGATGGCGAAGGCAATCTGATGCTGCAGCACAACGGGGTCGATTCCGTCGAATACCGCGTCAAGGCGATCGCCGACGGCGCCGGCGATGGTGATGATCTCGAGAGCCGCGTCCTGCGCGAGATGCGCAACGCCAAGGTGCTCACGGTGGGCACCACCGGTTTCGACGCCAGTGGAAACACCGTCGCCGACAGCTTCCAGGTGAAGGTCGCGAACCCCACCGGACTGTCGGACGAAGAGGGCATCCAGGGCATCGTGGAGCAGGCGCTCCTCAGCGAATTCGGCGGGCAACTGGCGGTCTCGGAGCCCCGCACCTTCCGTGGTGACACGTCCGAGGAGTACGCCGATTTCACCCGTCCCATCGAGGGGCGATCGCTGTCGGAAGTGCTGGACGGACGCGGCCCGACGGTCGATCTCTCCGACCAGCGTGGAGGTGTCCTGATCCTGGTGGAGGAGATCCAGCCACCGGTCACGCTCGACGACGTCGCCCAGCGGATCGATCAGATGCGTCAGGATCCCGACTTCTCCAAGGACACGGCGGGACGTGACGTCCAGGTCTTCGGCCTGGCGTCCGCCGACGACGACACCTGGCGTGATGTCGCCGTGGTGATCACGGATCCCGACTACAACTACCTCCGCAGCGAGGCGGCCCTGGTCGATCAGCGCCTGGCCAGCCGGGAGTGGGATCTGGTCCGGACCGCCATGACGAAGCGGAGCAGCTTCGAACAGGTCAGCAGCTTCTCGCCGTCGGTCGCACAGACCCGGGCGGCCAACGCCATCGGCGCCGTGGTGCTCTCGTTGGCGGGGATCCTCTGCTACATCTGGATCCGGTTCGGTTCGTTCTACTACTCGTTGGGAGCCATCGCCGCCCTCTGCCACGATGTGATCATCGTGCTGGGGTGCCTCGCCCTCTCCGGGTACATCGCAGGGTACGAGACCGTCCGTTGGGGGCTGCTCGTCGACGAGTTCCTCATCGACACCGGGGTGGTGGCCGCACTGCTGACGGTGATCGGATACTCGCTGAACGACACCATCGTCATTCTCGACCGCATCAGGGAGAATCGCGGCAAGCGGGCGCTCCCCAGCCGCAGCGTCGTCAATCAGTCGATCAATCAGGCGTTCAGCCGTACGATTCTGACCTCCGTGACGACCGTGATCGCGGTGCTGATCATCTACGTGGCCGGTGGGACCGGAATCCGGGCCTTCGGCTTCGCGCTGCTGATCGGAGTACTCATCGGAACCTATTCCTCGGTGGCCATCGCATCGCCGCTTGTGTACCGCAAGCGAGCCGACCACGCGGGTGTCGAGGAGCAGCGTGGCGACCTTGAACCCGTGGACGACGGATCCCCGGCCCTGTCCTGAAAGGCAAAACTGAAGAACGGCGCGTGGACCAGTCGATGCAGACTGTGAGGGGATTAATCACAACCCAGCCCTGCACGGAGGTATCCATGTCCACAGGCAGCAAGGTCGTCCTGCTCCTCTCGTTCGTCTTCATCGGAGTTCTCGTCTGGTACTACGGTCCGTCGTCGACCACCACCGACCAGATCATCGAGGACCCGGTGCTTCAGTCATCGCCGGCAGTGAGCGTCGACACGCGTCCCGATCCGACTCCGACTCCGACTCCGACTCCGACCCTGACGCCGACGCCCCG
>CAJWBW010000269.1:0-2808 GCA_913020415.1 uncultured Phycisphaerae bacterium
ATGCCGATCTCGAAAAGATGATCGACACCTCCGACGAGTGGATCATCAAGCGGACCGGAATCCACAAGCGGCACCTCCTCGACGAGTCCAAGGGTGAGACCACGCTCGAAATCGAGCGCCGCGCGATCACCGGGGCGCTGGACGCCGCCGGGATGCAGGCGTCGGACCTGGATCTGCTGATCGTCGCATCCCTCACGTCCGAGATGGCCTGCCCCTCCAATGCGTGCCGGCTCAACGAGGCGATCGGGGCGTACCCCGCGGGCTCCTTCGATCTCAATGCAGCCTGCTGCGGCTTCGTCTACTCCCTCAATCTGGCCGATTCGCTCATCCGTTCCGGCCGGCATCGCGCGATCGGGATCGTCGGGTGCGACACGCTCAGTCGGCACATCGACTACACCGAACGGACGGTTTCGATCCTCTTCGGGGATGCGGCCGGTTCCGCGATCCTCGTGCGGGACGACGAGCATCCCGAGCGTGGCTGCATCTACCAGAAGATCGAGGCGGACGGTCGGGGCTGGGAAAGCCTGTACATGCCCCGCCGCGAGGAGGATGTGCCTGCCAATGCACCGGAGTCCGAGGTCCGCATGGGCTACCTCCGGATGAACGGACGCGAGGTCTACAAGTTCGCGGTTTCGAAGTTCCAGTACGTGATCGAGGACGCGCTTGAGCAGACCGGTCTGCAGGTCGACGACATTGCACAGTTCGTCTGCCATCAGTCGAACATCCGCATCATCGAATCGGCCAAGGAGAAGATCGGTCTGCCGGACGACAAGGTCCACATCAACATCGACAAGTACGGCAACTCATCGGCTGGTTCGGTGGCCCTGTGCCTCGACGAGTTGACTCGTTCGGGACGGATCAATCCCGGCGACAAGGTCGTCTTCGTGGCCTTCGGTGCGGGCATGACCTGGTCGAGCAGCGTCTGGCAGGTCTGATTCCACCCCTGCTATCATGCTCCCATGAACACTTCACACGCAGTCATCTGTCCCGGACAGGGCGCCCAGGCCGTCGGCATGGGCAGGGCCTGGGCCGAATCCTGCACGTCGTCCCGCGAGATATTCACCCGAGCGGACGAGGTGCTGGGCGACTCCCTTGGCGCCACCCTGAGCAGCCTGTGCTTCGAAGGGCCATCCGAGCGACTCAACAAGACCGACGCCAGTCAGCCGGCGATCTACACCTGCTCCGTCGCGTCCCACGCGGGTCTCGTGGAGCAGGCGGGAGAGCTGGATGCCGGGGCATGCGCCGGCCTGTCCCTGGGTGAGTACACCGCATTGCATCTGGCGGGCGTCTTCGGATTCGAGGACGGCCTTCGTCTGGTGGCGGAACGGGGGCGATTGATGCAGGAAGCGGCCGAAGCGTCGCGTGGATCAATGGTGGCCCTGATGGGTGCGGACGAATCCCAGGCGGAGTCGCTGTGCCGTGCGGTGGTCGAGGAATGCGGTGCGGGGCATGTGCTCGTGCCCGCCAACTTCAACGCGCCGGGGCAGATCGTGCTGTCCGGTGACGTCACCGCCTGTGCAGCGGCCATCGACCGGGCCGGGGACGCCGGTTTCAAGGCGAAGGAGCTGGTGGTGGCCGGTGCGTTCCATTCCTCGCTCATGCAGCCCGCGGCCGATGCGATGTCCGATCGCCTGTCCGAGGTCGATTTCAGCCCCCCGACGATGCGGGTCTGGAGCAACGTGACGGCCGAACCCCATGATTCGGCCGACCCGGAACAAATCAAGTCGCGGCTCGTCCAACAGATAACCGAGCCGGTACGATGGGCCCAGTCCTGTGCCGCGATGATCGGAGAAGGCGTTCAGCAGTTCGATGAACTGGCTCCCGGAAAGGTCCTGAAGGGCCTCATGCGACGAGTCGATCGAGGGGCCAAGGTGGAGACACACGATGAACCGAAGACGGTCACGATGGATTGAGACGAGCCGGCCCGCGGGCGGGCTGCTCATCGCCGCACTGGTCGCCCTGCTTCCGATGGGTCTGGCCGGCTGTGGTGGTGATGAAGAAGAGAAGCAGGAGGTCGCCGTGGCACCTCCACCGCCTCCTCCTCCGCCCCGTCCAAAGTGCGCTCTGGGCGATCTTCGCGAAGAACTGCAGGTCAGCAGCAAGGTCAGGCTCAGTGAAGCCGAAGCGCCGCCCAACTGCGATGACCGCAGGAATCTGCTGGTCTTCTTCGATGCCTTCGTGAACGGCCAGGCCGACACCCTGCGCGAGATGATGGATATCCAGGACAGCATGCAGTTGGAAGCCATGCTCAATGCGGAGCAGTTGGCTTCGGTGACGACGCGTATTCGCGAGGTCACGCTCGAGACCGGCATCAGTCCGGAAGGTCGTCCCTGCGTGCTGGCGTTGTACCTGCTCGACGACGGCTACCAGGCGCAGATGTGGTACTTCAAGGATCCGCTGGGCGGTTCCTCGTTCTCCAGTGCCCCCCAGCCTCCGAACGTCGTCGACCGGCTCAGCGGCAACGACATGGTCGAGTCATGGTTCGCACTGCTCCAGGAGGAGCGGGATCGCGGCAGCGAGTACGACGACATGCTGGATGATCTCGGCCAACCCGCCCAGAGCACCAGCGGCTCGGGAGGCGGCACTTCCGGCGGCAACATGGTTCCACCGAGCCGATCCCCGTCGAGTCCTGGTGGACCTGCTGCACCACGGGGTCCCTCCGGACCGCGTACGCCGGGTGGTCCCCGAACCCCCTGAGTGCAACCCGGTAGGTGACGGTTCACTTCGGTAGAATGGGCATTCACCACGGACACGTCCTCCCAATCATCTCTTCACCTTGAAATTGGAGCCCGAACATGACTCCTCCTG
>CAJWBW010000270.1:0-2792 GCA_913020415.1 uncultured Phycisphaerae bacterium
GCGATCCACATCTTCCGGATGCCGCTCTTCTTCATGATGGCGGGCTTCTTCGCCGCCATGATGCTGGAACGCCGCGGATCGACCCGATTCATCGGCAACCGACTGCTTCGCATCGGCCTGCCCTTCGTGGTGGGCTGGTTCATCCTCTTTCCGATGGTGAAGTTCTCCTTCATCTTCGCAATGTTCCACGGGGGTGGCGTCGACGTGCCCGACTCCATCGCGGGCGCGGCATCCACGCTCGCCACGGAGGGCGCCTGGAGCGATGCGTCGCCCATCCACCTCTGGTTCCTGTACTACCTGCTGATCCTCTACGCGGGCGTACTGGCCGCGGGACTGCTGGTCCGATCGATCCCGCCGCTCGGTCGGGCCTGGGAGACGTTCGCATCGTGCTGCACGACGAGTCGATGGCGGCTGCCCGTCCTGGTCGCCGGCACCTTCGGCCTGCTGACGACGATGGACATGCCCAGTGCCGATACGCCCACTGACTTCGTGCCCCGCATCCACATCCTGCTCTACTACGGTTTCTTCCTGCTCGTCGGTTGGGCGTTGTGGAAGCACCGTGACACGGTCGGCGAACTGCACCGGTGGTGCTGGGCTCGACTTCTGACGGGCCTGTTCGCCCTGGGCGGCAGTACGGTCCTGATGATCGCCTAC
The DNA here is from genome assembly GCA_913020415.1 of uncultured Phycisphaerae bacterium. Taxonomy (GTDB): domain Bacteria; phylum Planctomycetota; class Phycisphaerae; order Phycisphaerales; family SM1A02; genus UBA854. The sequence goes on from CAJWBW010000270.1 coordinate 655, forward strand.
TTCGTCACCGCCTTCGAAGGAGCCGGTTTCGATTCGACGGACGCCACGGTCCTCTACTACCTGACGCAGGCGGCCATCGCCGTGACCGTGTGGCTGATGATCCTGGGCGGCATCGGCGTGGCGGAACGCATCATGCGCCGCCACCATCCCGTCATCCGCTATCTGGTGGACGCGTCCTACTGGATCTACCTTGCCCACCTGCCTCTGTGCGTGTTCCTCCCCGCACTGCTCCGGGACTGGGAACTCGACGGCACCGCCCAGATGTTCGTGCTGATGGCGATGGTCACCGTCGTTCTGCTGGTGATCTGGCAGGCGCTGCTCGGCATCATCCCGAACCGGCGTGCGCCGTCATCGAACCGGAACGCGTGACCCCAGATCGGTCCGCTTTCGATCGACATCGAATGCCAGCGATCGGAACCACGGGAAGAGATCCTCGTTGACCGCGATGCTCCAGACCGCGACACAGTCGTCCATGGTGTAGCCCGATCGTCCCGGCTCGAGCACCGCACGCTTGGTCCGGAAGTACTTGGCCATGGCACCGGGACCATGCCGCCGCTCGAGCTCCTCGAACACGTGGTAGGACTTGCCCCAGATCAGATCCCGCGGCGCCCCCTCGGCCTGCGGATTCATCTCGTCCAGATCCGGATCCAGTTTCCGGGCCTTGGCGACCTGCCGCTCGAAGGTCAGGTCGGCCTCCGGCATGCCCAGTCGTCGACCCACGAGGATGCCGAAGTAGGTCGCGATCGGTTCGTTCCACAGCGGCTCCGGATACGGCAGCACCCACGAATGCCCTGCTTCGTGCGAAACCAGTTCGACCATTGGATAGCGGCGTTCGGGAAAGTTGCCCCACCAGGCACCGATCGCGATCCGGGCCCCGCTCGAGAAGCCGCCGCCACCGGTGGGCAGCACGAGCAGCCGCTTGATCATGCCGGGCGCCGGCTCCACACCGGTGATCACCACCATGTGCGGCCGGACCTCGTGGTAGACCTCGACGATGCCGTCGGCGAACTGTTCGGTTCCGTCGTGGTACTCGATGATGAGCGGACCCATCTCACGAGTGCGCTCGGCCCAGGTGCGACGATGCGGACCCTCCGGATCGATGGGCTTGGTCCGGGCCGCTTCCACCAGCAACGGTCGCACCCACGAGGCATTGATCGGGTCGGAGGCGTCCGGGCGGTGACCGAACAGCCCCCGGCTTCCCACCAGCAGATGACCGCGACCGACGGTGCGACGGGCCAGGACGGGGCGGCCTTCGGCATCCACCACCAGCGGCGACCACGCTTCATCAAGCCGCAGCACCCGACCTCCGCGGAACTCGATCGACTGGTTTGCGAGCGAATCGACCCCGACCAGCGGCGTCTTCGGTCGCTCGTCCAGCAGGACGGCTCCGTAGCGCTCGACGACCGCGGCACCGGGTTGCGGCGGCACGGAACCGCCGTCCGCCATCATCAGCACCGTGCCACCGGATTCGAGGAATCCGTGCAGGACCTCCCGGGCGCCGCCGTCGTACGGAATTCGTGCGTCACCACCGGTTAGAAGCAGGAGATTGGCGTTCGAAAGGTCCAGCTTGGACAGGCTTCCCCAGTTGCGGACGTCCTTCGCATCGTCCTGCAGGTACTGCCGATGGAAACGACCGTCCATGTAGAAGGTGAACTGCTGGGAGATGTCGGAGACGGAATGGACCGGTGCGGGGGCAGTGGTGTGCAAGGCGACGAGGAGCAGTGGCAACAGCATCGGCTCACCCCGCCTCCCCACCGGTGATCTTCACGAGGACGAAGGTGACGTCGTCATCCTGGACGGCCTGCCCGCGGAAGGCGGCCAGTTCGGAGCGAAGAGCCTCGCTGATCTCCGCCGCGGTGCGGCGGGCATGGGACCGGATGAATGATTCCAGACGCTCCATCCCGTAGAGCTCCCCGGTCTCGCCCTTGGTCTCCCAGATGCCGTCGGTGGCGGCAAGCACGATGCTTCCCTCGGGAAGGGCATCCCGGGAGCATTCCTCGTAGTCGGTCCCCTCCACCAGTCCCAGCGGAATGCCCGTCCCCGACAACTCGATGAATCCGTCGGAGACCGGATCGAAGACGATCGGTGTGCCGTGCCCCGCGGAGGTCCAGCGCATGTCGCGGGTCCGGCCGTTGACC
>CAJWBW010000271.1:0-2785 GCA_913020415.1 uncultured Phycisphaerae bacterium
CAACGTGCTTCCCGATCGCATCGTGGCCGGCCCGCTCGCGATCGCCGCCGCCATCACCCGCGGCGACGTCCTGCTGGAGCAGTTCCCATGGGACCATCTTCTGGCCCTCATCGATCGGCTCAACGAAATTGGTGTGCGGATCGAACGCACCGATCCCGGCGAGCCCTGCGAACGATGCACGGTCCGGGTCACTGCTCCGGATGCCTTCAAGCCGGTGCTGTTCACCACACAGCCCTATCCGGGATACCCCACGGATCTGCAGGCCCAATTGATGGCCCTGCTGTGCCTGGCCGAAGGCAACAGCATCGTCACGGAGAAGATCTATCCGGATCGATTCATGCATGTTCCCGAACTGAGTCGGATGGGAGCACGACTGATTCGCCAGGGCTCGACGGTGGTCGTCCAGGGCGTCCCCGAACTCATCGGGGCTCCCGTGATGGCCAGCGATCTCCGGGGTTCCGCCTCGCTGATCATTGCCGGCCTGGCGGCACGTGGTGAGACGACCGTCAGCCGCGTCTACCACGTCGATCGCGGATACGTCCATCTGGAACACCAGCTTCACCATCTCGGAGCGATGATCGAACGGGTCAATGCGGAGACCGGCGAAGTCACCAGCAGCATGCCCGCGATCTCCACGCGACCCATGACGGACGTGGCCGGCCCGACGGGTCAGGTGCCGGCCGAACGCATTCGTTCGTAGAGACAGATCGCTGCCGCCGCGGCCACGTTGACGGACGGCACCTCGCCGTGCATCGGAATCTCCACGACCGCGTCGCACGCGTCGAGTGATTCCTTTGGCAGCCCCTCGCCTTCCGAACCCACCAGCAGCCCGCAGCGTGACGTCCAGTCGATCTCCCAGATCGGCTTCGCATCCGGACACCGCTCCGCGGCCAGCAATCTGCAGTTCCACACACTTCGGAGGTGTGCGAGCAGTTCACGCCATCCGCCGGAGGGAGCCACCGCCCACGGAACGGTGAACACATGGCCCATGGAGACCCGGATGGACTTCCTGTAAAGGGGATCGCAACAGGCGGGATCCAGCAGCACCCCGTCGACCCCGAGGGCGGCGGCGTTGCGAAAGAGGCTTCCCATGTTGTCGACGTTGGTGATGCCTTCGGCGAGCAGCAAGGTGCACCGCTCGGCGTATTGCAGATGGCCGAGCGCCCGATCCAGTCGGAGCTCCGAATCGGCCGGCCGGTGTCCGGACGCGAGCACTCCGCGGTGGACATGGAAACCGGCGATCCCGCCCAGCAGTTCGAGCGACGCCGTGTAGACCGGTACTTGGTCGGGCAGCACGCGAAGCACGTCCTGCAACGCCTCGAACTTTCCGTGCGAGAGCAGCAGCGACTGGATCCGATCCGGCGTCGCCAGCAGCCTGCGAAGGACGAGTTCCGACTCCGCCATGAACAGACCGTCACGTCCGCGCAGATCACGGTCCCGCACATCGCGGAAGACTTCGACCCGGGAATCGCCGGGATTCGTTACCGGGTGGGGTCCGTTCACTGGTTGTCGACGGTGTCGTCGCGAAGCAGATCCATCATCTGCTCCTGGGCCCGCTCGTAGCGTCGGGCACTGTCGATCAGATTGCGACGAATGATCTCGAGCTGCGGATCGTCGGCATCCACCGCCCCCCCGGCGGCCTCGATGAACCGCTGCATCGACTCGGCGGCGGACTTCAGATCCGCGGCGCCGAAGACGAAGTTGCGGGACGCGGAATAGATCAGCTCCTGACGGAGCTGCGTGTCGGTCGGCCGATAGAGCAGACGCCAGGGGCTCGCGGTGACTTCGGCGAGCAGCTGCGTCAGTTGCTGGGATGCCAGGGTGGCATTGGCCAGGCTGACATCGACGTCGTCGAACCACGGTCCGGCGTGACGCCGCAGGTCGGACATCGTGACCATGAGGTCGTCCATCGTCCCCAGCAGGTTGTCCATGAACCGATCGACCTTCGGCAGGGCCTGCTCCTGAATCGTCCGTGCGATGCCGGACGCACGCTCAAAGGTTTCGTCGAGATTGTCCGTCATGTCCTGGAACTTGGATTCGTTGTTGTTGATCCACGAGGTGACGGCGTCCACGGACCGGGCGAACTCCTCCAGTTCGGCAACGAGAAGATCCACCTCACCGGACCAGTCGGACCAGTCCCGGTCCAGTTGTCCCAGGAATTCATTGGCATTCTCGATGGCCTGCCGAAGTCCGGACGTGGCGATCTCGATGTCGCCCGACGGCCCCTCGCCCACGATCCATCGGAGCAGTTGTCCATCCTGCTCCAATCGCTTGGTGATGACGGCCAGCGACTCCAGGGTGCTGTCGATGTTGACGGATGCATCACCGCCGATGAGGCTGTCGATCATGCTGAGGGACGAACCCACCAGCCGGCCTCCCGGGGGAATGACCGAGCCGTCCACTCCCAGCGACGAGAATTCCAGCCATGCGTCGTTGCTGATCAGCCCGGCTCCCACGGCGACCCGGGCATCGCTGCGAAGCTGCATCGAGGCGGGAATGCTGAAGAGGACATCGATTTCGGTCAGCGGCCGACCCTCCTGCATGTCGAACGACACGTCGTTGACTTCGCCGATCACGATCCCCCCCACCTTGACGAAGGATCCGGACCCCAGCGATCCCACGCCCTCGGAGACCTCGTAGGTGGCGGTGTACGAGACATGACTCGGCCCGAAGTACCGGGCGAAGTCGCCAAGTATGAAGACGACGAGAATCCCGATGACGATGGCGACGGTCACGAAGATGCCGGCCTTGATGTTGTTCTGGGAACGAAGTGCTGCGCTCGACA
>CAJWBW010000272.1:0-2780 GCA_913020415.1 uncultured Phycisphaerae bacterium
TCTCCAGATAGATCAGCTGTTCGCAGATGTTCGTGCAGTGATCGGCCATTCGTTCCAGGACGCGGGTGAAGTCGAGCAGACTCATGGCGACGGGCACCCCGTATTCACCGGAGGCCAGCTTGCGCTGGGCATCCTCCATCAACTGGACCTTGAACTGATCCACGGTGTCGTCGAAGGCGAGCACCCGCTGGCCCAGTTCCGTATCGCGGCTGCGGAGGGCCTGGTTCGCGTCACGAATCATTCCGATCACACTGTTCGCCATCACCTTGTACGTCCCGATGATGCTCGACTGCACCGCCTCGGGGGGCAGATGCTCGGCCACCGAGACCGCACCGTCTGCGATGCGCTCCAGTTCATTGTTGATCTTGACGATGGTCAGGACCGATCGGATGTCGTATTCGCCGGCGGGCTGCAGCAGCAGCAGCTTGATCGAAGCCCGCTCGATGTCGACATCCACCTGGTCGATCAGGGCATCCTGCTCGATGACGGTCGCGGCCTTCGCATCATCCCGTTCAAAGAAGGCGATGCAGGCCTGCAGGGCCATTTCGACGACCCGCTCCCCCTGCGTGAGGAGATCGTCGTACAACTGCGAATGCTTGCGTTCAAAGTCGTTCATGCAAGATCCTGCATCGGTCGAAAGGCCCGAGGGAGTATACTCCTGCCCCCCACTACCGGCACGTGGGCAAGCATTCACCTTCACACGCCGCACGAGGTTTCCATCGATGGCCAAGCTCTGCGTGAACATCGACCATGTCGCCACCGTCCGACAGGCACGGCGAATCGACGAGCCGGACCCCCTTCAGGCGGCCATGGACGCCCAGAAAGCGGGTGCGGAGGGCATCACCGTCCATCTGCGCGAGGATCGCCGGCATATCCAGGACCACGATCTGCACCGACTGGTGGAGGTGGTCGAACGACTGAATCTGGAGATGGCGGCCACCGATGAGATGATCGGAATCGCCCTCGAGACCGCTCCGTGCATGGCGATGCTGGTTCCGGAGGGTCGGATGGAGATCACCACGGAAGGCGGACTGGACGTCGCAGGCAACACGGTGCATCTGACCGACGTCGTGCGACGGCTTGGTGACGGAGGGATTCCCGTGAGCGCGTTCATCGACGCCGAACTCGAGCAGGTCGAGGCGGCCGCCGAATGCGGCTTCGCCGTCTGCGAGATCCACACCGGTCCCTGGGCTCACGCCCACGCGGCCGCCGACGGCCGGCTGGACGACCCGGCAGTCGCCGCGGCACTGGAGACCGTCGCCGCCGCGGGACGTGCGGTCCTTGCCGCCGGAATGCGTTTCAACGCCGGTCATGCCCTCAACTATCGCAACGTGGCGCCCGTTGCGGCGCTCGATGGACTGGATGAACTCCACATCGGACACAGCATCGTGAGCCGTTCCATCTTCACCGGATTCGGCCCCGCAGTCGCCGAGATGCACGAGATCGTCAGCCACGCCGGAGCAAAGCACTGATGCCAGAACCACGCGACCCGTCCACCGTGCTCAACGCGAACGCCAACGAGCTCCCCTACCGCATCGCGGTCCTGTGCTACCTCGAGGATCCCGACGGCAGGCTGCTGATGCTGCACCGCCGCAAGGAACCCAATGCGGACATGTACTCCCCCATCGGAGGCAAACTGGAGATCGGCATCGGCGAAAGCCCGCATGCCTGCGCGCGTCGCGAGATCCAGGAGGAGGCCGGCCTCGACATCGATCCGTCCGACATCAAGTTCATCGGCATGGTCTCGGAAGCGGGCTACGAGGGCGCCGGGCACTGGCTGCTCTTCTGCTTCCGCATCACCCGGGTGATCGATCCGAGCGAGATTCCGGTCTACGAGTTCGACGAGGGGCGCCTGGAATGGATCGCGCCCGAAGACATCGAACAGCTGGAGCTTCCCGAATCGGATCGGACGGTGCTCTGGCCGCTGGTGCAAAAGCACGAGCACGAGGTCTTCGTCGCCCACATCGACTGCCGCACGTCGCCGTACGACACGACCGTGCACGAACCCAAGCCCTAGTCGAGCGTCCATCCCGCCAATCCGGAGACGACGGAGATCAACTCCTCCGCCTGCGCCGCCTGCGGCGCCTCCGCGATGATTCTCGCAATCGGCTCGGTGTTGCTGGCCCGAACGTGGACCCATCGATCCTCGATGTCGATGCGGACCCCGTCGCTGGCGTCGATCGAGGCCTCCGCGAAGTGATCACGGACCCGTTCGAGCACCGGGGCCACCGCCTCGGCTCCGCCCGAACCGGGCAGGGCGCAGGAACGCTTCACCATCGCGTAGGACGGGATGTCGTCGACAAGTTCGGCCAGCGAAGCGCCGGTCTCGGCCATGGACGCCAGCACCATCGCCATCGCTCCGAGGCTGTCCCGGATGTAGCAGACCCCGGGATGGATCACGCCGCCGTTGCCTTCACCACCGATGACCGCTCCTTCGCGGCGCATGGCCTCCACCACATTCGCCTCTCCAACGGCCGAACGGACGACCCGACCGCCCCACCTGGCCGCCAGATCGTCGACCATGCGACTCGTCGACAGATTCGCCGCCACCACGGGGGGGCCGGCCTCCGCATCGTGGTGCCGAAGCACGTAGTCCGTGGCCAGCGCCAGCGTGTATTCCTCGCCGATGTAGCGGCCCGCACCATCGACGATGGCGAGGCGATCGGCGTCTGGATCCTGGGCAAAACCGACCGTGGCGTCGGATTCCGCGGTCACCTCCATCAGTGAACCCAGATTGGCTTCCTTGGGCTCGGGCACGTGCGCGAATTCACCCGTTGGAT
>CAJWBW010000273.1:0-2768 GCA_913020415.1 uncultured Phycisphaerae bacterium
CTGGACGTGCAGCCGTTCCTGGGAATCGCGCTCGACAACGATCCGAATCTCCAGGCCAGTCTGGAGGTCAAGACACGGACCACGCCGCAGTTGCTGACCGACCAGCGATTCGACGAGGAGCCCCTGAGTGTCTACCTCACCGTCCGTCGGCAGGGGCCCTTCGAATCGATCGAGGAGTTTCCGAGTGTGTTCGGAACGTTGGCCGGACACATCGAGCGGTTGGCCGAGCAGCGGGTGATCCCGGGGGTGGTGGTGCCGCTGCACGAGCGGCTCATCACCGGCTGACTTCAGTTCAGGACCGATCCGATGATCTGGGCGGGGACTTCCGCCTGCCCGGTCAGGCAGCTGACGCGTGCCGATTCGCAGAGGGCCAGCACCCGACCGATGGTGTCCGGGGCTTCCGCCTCCTCCATCGACTCCAGCACCCGCTTGAGATGGTGCGCAGCGAGTTCACCGACCCCGTGCGTCTCCTCGTCGCCGAGGGTCGGTCCCGGATCCGCGGTGCCGCCGTCGGGAAGGGTCCAGGTCACCCGGTCGTCGTCGATGAACAGGCGGCCTCCGCTTCCCAGGACCAGAATCCGTCGATCCCAGGTGCCGCCGCCGTCGCTGCACACGATGGACGCCGCAGCCTGCCCGGGAAACCGAAGAGCCACGGAGAAGTGTCCGCTGATGCCGGCGATCACGTCCGGCTGCAAGGAACGTTCGCCCGCGTGAGCCGCGAACACTTCGTCGGGAAGCCCGAGCAGTGCGTGCACCACATCCATCGCGTCGTAGAGCAGCGCCCACGGGGAGGTCTGCTGCTGACCTGCGGTCATCGAGATGTGCACGCATTCGACGCGGCCGAAATCCTCGAGCAGCTGCATGGCCGAGACGCATCCGCGGCTCTGTCGCATGCGGGGTACGAATCGGGCGGGCATGCCGTGGTCCGGTTCGCTGAGCAGGTCCATGACCGGATCGATCGGCAGCGTCGAGGTGGCGACGGGCCGGGGGCAGGCCCGAATCGCTTCCCGCAGCGGACGATCGATGACGTCCCGGGCGGTGATCCAGGCGATGTCGAAGTCGCCTTCGGCCAGGGCAGCCCGCAGGTCGGTGGTCTGGGCAACCGAGAACCGGTCGGAAAGATCGCGGCCGGCGTGATCGTCCGGGCTTCCGATGGCATGAAGGGCCACGAGCCCCGTTTTCAGGCTGCGATCAACCATCGATTCCTGATTGCGGTCGGCCCAGACGAGCATTCTGGCGGGATCGGTCATGGCGGAAGTGTAGCACTGGATCCGAATCGTGACCGCATCGGGGTCCCGTGTTAGAATTCGGATTGGACAGACGGCCGCACTCCCGGTTCTCCCGGGGATGAGGAAAGTCCGAACACGACAGGACACGGTGGTGGGTAACGCCCACCGGCCCATGATCGTCGGGTCAGGGAAAGTGCCACAGAGAGTAGACCGCCGGCTTCGGTCGGTAAGGGTGAAAGGGTGCGGTAAGAGCGCACCGCCCGACTGGTGACAGTCGGGGCACGGCAAACCCCACCGCGTGCAAGCGCAAGCAGTCCTCTGCGTTCCTCGGAACGCGTCCGTGGTCCGCGGATCGAGGGCGGGTAGCGTGCATGAGATCGTCGGTGACGGCGATCCCAGATGAATGGTCGTCACCCCGGTTCGCCGGGGGACAGAATTCGGCTTACGTCCAACGACGATCACCCAGCGCCGGCCGGTCCGAAAGGATCGGCCGGCGGCCGTCGGGGCCGGCTTCAGGAGCCGCCGGCGGCTTTCATCTTGACGGGAAGATCCATCTCCTCGTCGCCGCGTCGGATGCGGAGGACGGGGGTGTCGCCGGGTGCATGGGACATGATCTTCTGCATCAGCTCGGCTCCGTCGGGAATGGTGTCGCCGTCCCACTCGAGAATGATGTCTCCTCGCTGGAGTCCCGCGTCCGCGGCTGACGTTCCGTCGCTCACCCCGTCGATGAGTACGCCGGTCGGAATGTCCGCGGTGTAGCTGGGCATGATGCCCAGCCGGACCCGGGCTCCGGTCCGTCGCGCCCGACCGCCACCGGTCGATTCCTGAAACGTCAATTTCGGGGTGACCGCGAACTCCTCGACCAGATCACCGGCGAGATCGATGATTCTGGCCGCACCCTCGGGGTTCACCAGCCATGCGTGGTCCCGCGGGGTGTGGTAGTCGTCGTGATCGCCGGTGAAGAAGAACATCACCGGAATGTCACGCTGGTAGAAGTTGCTGTGGTCGGAGGGGCCGAGTCCGCCCGGCGAGGCACGAACGACCAGGCCGCTCGGTTCGACGAAGCGGGGCAGAATTTCATCGAATTCGACCGCGGTGCCGGTTCCGGAAATGGACACCGTGTTGTCGCGCAGTCGACCCATCATGTCCAGATTGATCATGCAGTTGATCGAATCGACGTCGACGGGGCAGTTGTCGAGGAACCATTTCGAACCGTGCAGGCCCGCCTCCTCCGCGTCGAAGCCGATGAAGATGATCGAGCGACGGTCCCCGTCGGTCTCGAATTGGGACAGGCGGTCGGCGAGGACCAGCACGGCACCGGTGCCCGACGCATTGTCGTCGGCGCCGTAGTGGATCTCGTTGGAATTCGAACGGGAGCCGACGTAGCCGTTGCCGAGGTGGTCGTGGTGCCCTCCGATCACGATCCACTCGTCGGCCAACGCCCCCGTGCCGGGAAGCACGCCGGCGACGTTGTGGGCCTTCAGTTCGGGCCGTGCGATCTCGTTGTCCAGCGTGACGACGACCCCGTCGCGTCCCGGG
>CAJWBW010000274.1:0-2747 GCA_913020415.1 uncultured Phycisphaerae bacterium
CACGTCGGATGGGAGCGGAATGACGAGCCTGTTCGACCCTGGCCGCCTATCATCCGGATGGATCCTGCGGTTGTGGACCGCGTCCAGAAGCGTGGTGCTGCCTTCGGGCTTGATGAATGAACCTGACTGTCCGACTTGCAACCGTATTCCTGCTGACGCTCTTCTCCTTCATGTCCTTCGTGGGCATTCGATCGATGTTCGTCACGAGCATCACGGCTCCGGCCCGATCGAGCGTGGGATTGGAGCCGGTGCCGATTGCCGTCGTGTGTCTCATTCTCATGCTCCTCGTGTGCTGGGTGGCATTCCTCTGGGAACTGCCTTCCGTACTGGGAAATCTGAAGGCACGGAAGCGGCTGGGCCACGGGCGGTGCGGCCGGTGTGGCTACCCGCTGCCGAAGGGGGGCTCGCGATGCACGGAATGCGGAAGTTCCCTCGTGCCGCCCAAGCCGCTGGAGCTCAGCTTGCAGTGGGTGGAGCGGGCGGTCCTGCTGCTGGTGGGCTGCTGGCTGCTGGGGGTTTCGGTCGGAGAGGGGTGGATCCAGCTGGATCAGCGGGACGCCAGCATCCGACTGATCGAATCCCGGGCCGTCGACCCGGAGGTGGATCAGATCACGTGGGACCGGCGCTGGCCGGGCATCGGAGAACTTCGGGTCCGGTGGCGGCCGCTACCGGACGCTGGCGAATGACGGGTCGGGCTTGAGGAAGAAGTAGTACATCCGGCCTTCGGCGTACTGGCCTCCGGCGAGAATCTCCGCGGTGGCTCCGATCCCCATGAAGATGTCCGCCCGCCCCGGGGCGTTGATGGCACCGCCGGTGTCCTGATCGAGCATGAACTGGACGAAGGGGCGGGGGCCGCTGGACAGGGTCACCGCATCGGTGTCCACCAGGACGATCGATCCCCGCGGGAAGATCGTCTTGTCGGTGGCCAGAGATCGCTCCGCCGTCACCGGGACTCCGAGCGATCCCGCCGGCCAGCTGTCTCCGGAATACTCCTGGAAGAACACGTAGTTCTCGTTCCGGTGGATGAGCTCCTCGATGCCGTCCGGATCACGCTGCCAGGCCCGGCGGATCGCCGGCAGGCTCAGTTCGCTCTCCTGCAGGTAGCCGGAGTCGACCATCGACCGTCCGAGTCCCGTGTAGGGACGGTCGGTCTTGCCCGCGTAGCCGAAGTACGCGATGGTTCCGTCGTCCATCCGGAGCTTGGCCGATCCGTTCACGTGGACGATGTAGGCCGAAAGCGGATCCTCGAGCCAGACCACCTCGGTCCCGTCGAGCATGCCGGTGCGTTCGATGGTGCGCCGCGCCGGATACGTGACGATGGTGCCGTCGGGCAGCATGCGGCCCAGCGGCTTGCCGTCGACGGGGTGCGTCGCGAGATCGTGCGGACGTCCGTAGAGCGGGGTGTTGAACCGCTCGCTCCGCGTGCGGGAGGCGTTGAAGTCCGGTGCGTAGTAGCCGGTGAACAGCACGGTCCCGTCCCCGTCGCAGCCGACCGATTCGTAGACGTCGAATCGGCGTTCGACCTCCTCGGCGAAGGTGTCCGGGTCGGGGGTGGTCCGCATCAGCTCCCGCATGGCCACCACGGAGGCCTTGGCCTGCTCGTGGGTGATGTTGCAGCAGGGGAACCACTGGCGGCTGGAGGGGGCGTCGTACCAGGCGATGCTCCGGTCCATGGCGTCGCCGAGGAAGACGTCCCGCTGGCTCCAGGCGGCCGCGAGGTCGGGCATGCGTTCGGGCGACCGGACCTTTCGCAGGGGCATGGTCCCGGCCGGCAGGGGGCGGTTGTAGTTCTTGGTGGCCGCGACCTTGGCCGGTTCGGCCTGCTGGCTGCATCCCGTCAGGAGGATCACGGTCGCGACCGCGATTGAAAGAGGTCCGAGAACGGGCGTGCCGGCGTGTCGCATCGTCAAGAGGCTCCTTGGTTCCAGTATCGCAGGATGCCCTTTCTATCGGCCGGAATGGCCCGAAAACACGACTTCGCGTCAGGTGAGCCCCCGATTCATTCATTGCGTCCCCCGTCGCTGGTCGACACGGTAGAATGAGGCATTCAGGCAGCATCCCGCTGCTTCGCAAACGCAAGGAATCCGTGCCATGATCGACTCGACCCTGCTCCCATCCGTGAACCTCGCCATCGGCCTTCCCGGCCCGACCGAGATGATCGTGCTGCTGGTCATCGGTCTGCTGATCTTCGGTCGGCGGCTTCCGGAAGTCGGTCGCAGCATCGGCCGCAGCATCGTCGAGTTCAAGCGGGGTGTGAAGGGGATCGAGGACGAGGTGGAGACCCGATCCAGCAATCCGCCGCAACTCGACGACCAGTCCGTGGCCCGGGGCGATTCATCCGTCCAGGATGCCATGGGGAAGGTCATGCCGGAGTCGGATGTGCCCTCCCAGGGCAACGGCTGACCCCGACGAATTCGACGACGAGGTTATACTGTCCCCTTCGGGCGATTAGTTCAGTTGGCTAGAACGCACGGATCACACCCGTGAGGTCACAGGTTCGAGTCCTGTATCGCCCATTCAATCCGCTGCCGCCCCGCATCGACCTCGATTCCGGGGCGGTTGTGCGTTTTGGACATTCATTCGCAGCCTGTTTCGAATCTCTCGCGTGGTCAACGCGCCCGGACGGCGGTACCCTCGAGATATACCCTGCGATCTGTGGTTCGTAATTGAACGTATTGAACTGAAATGGTCCTTTGAAAGGAATCCAGGCGATGACCGAAGAACGAAATCAACTGGCGGAACTGTTT
>CAJWBW010000275.1:0-2736 GCA_913020415.1 uncultured Phycisphaerae bacterium
AGTACATCTACAGGCAGTTTCCGGGAATCCTCGAAGGGGAGATGACCAAGATCAAGTCGATGGTCGTCAGCCGGCAGGTCTGTGCCGAAGTCGCCGATGAACTGGATCTGAAATCGCATCTTTCCCTCGGCAAGGGAATGAGCTCCCGTACCGACGTTCCATCATCGGTCGGTGCGGCGGCATTCGAGGCGCTCATCGGCGCCATCTACATCGATGGGGGCCTTGATGCGGCCAGTGGATTCATCCTGGCCCAATTGGAGTCCCGCATTCATCAGGCCGAGGTGTCAGGGCATCACGAGAACTTCAAGTCCGTGCTCCAGCAGCACGTGCAGCGGGTGTTCGGTGCAACCCCGGTCTACAGCATCCTCGACGAGCAGGGGCCGGATCATGCGAAGTGCTTCGAGGTGGCGGTGGACATCGACGGAACCCGCTACGAGTCCTGCTGGGGTTCGAGCAAGAAGCGGGCGGAGCAGGAGGCGGCCCTCATCGCGTTGATTGCACTGGGCTGCGCAGACCGCGACGAGGACGGCCGTGTCGTCGTCCGTACCGGTGGGTGACTAGCCGGCCATCCACAGCATGAGCAATCCGGTGGCCACCACGGCGCACGCCACGGCGCACGCCCAACGCAGCCCGGCGCGGTCGGACGACGTCTTCATCTTCACGAGATCAAGCGTCGGGGCGGCGTCCCGCAGGGGGCGACCGGTGCGGGCATGATCCTGCGCAATGGCGATGATCAGAGACGCATCGAAGGTACGCAGCCCCATGCCGGATGCCTGGTCGATCAGTCGCGAACGTTGACCGGGTGTGAGCGGCCCCTCCTGCAGCTGGGAGTAGGCGGTGGAGGCCAGCTGCCATCGCGGATCCAGAGACGGGATCGTGATGCCCGCCGCGGATCGGTTCTCCTGCTGCACCGCGGAGCGTTCGTCACGAAGTGCCCACGCATCGATCGCGGCCGGATCGTGCTGTCCAACAAGTCGCATGCTGGTCGTGTTCGGAAGTTGTGTCATCGCATGGCCCCCCGGAGCGATACCAGATCCTCACCCGGAACCTACTGACGGATACGACTCCAGCGAGTCGAAAGTTCGCGTCGAGTGATTTCGAGTTCGGGTTGTGCGCTCTGGGAGGTTTGCGGGCGGTCAACGCCGGGGGGGCAGAACCTGGCGGGTGGTGCCATCGGGGCCCTGCAGCCGCACCTGCCCCGATTCTCCGGCATCACTGCCGATGCTCACGACCGGAAGTCCCCGTTCGTTCTGGACCGACAGCGTTCCCCCGCGTCGCCGGGCCGCATTGCCGGCCGTGACCACGGGGACGCCGGTGCGATTCATGAGATTGAGGATTCCACCGTCGGTGGTTCCGGCCAGAGCGCAGACTGTCTTGCCGAATTCCGACAGCAGCGCCAGGGTGGCACCGGACTTGGATCCGGTCTGAAGGCTGGCCAGAAGGTGACCGGAACGGTCGAGCAGATCCAGACGGCCGTTCCCCTCGAGGTCGCTGCGAAGGATGCCCACGGGTTCGCCGTCCGGCGAGGAGACCTGGACGGATCCTCCGCCGGTCGTCCGCAGGGTCGTGCGGGAGGCGACCATCCCCTGCGGATTCGTCATGTCGATCGTGGGCATTTCGGATGCGAGTCCGGACACGAGGCTGACCCGCCCGGAATCCGATTCCAGCAGCAATCGGGTGCCGACCTGCATATCACTTGCAATCGACGCGGAGGTTCCCGAGGCGGGTGAGGCCACCTTGAACGCCGGGCGGCCCGGGGTGGAATCGAGACTGATGGACGACCCGTCGTTCGTCCGGGGGAGTTGCATTCGAGCTCCGGATGGAGTGGACTCCGCCGAGATCGCAAGCTGCCCTGCGTGATCGATCAGCGACCAGTTGGCCCCATGGTCACGCACCCCGGCATGGAATCCTTCGCGACCGTCCGCCGCGCGTACGTGCAGCTGTCCACCGGCCGTGTCGCTGGTGATGAGCACGGTTTCCCGATCGGAACCGCCGTAGACGGCAATGCGACCGGAATGGTCGCCGGATTCGATTCTCGAGGTACGGCGTCCATCGTTGTTCCACGTGCTGAGGGTTCCGCCGGTCTCGGCGGCCCACACGCCCGCCACGGAGTTTCCGGACAGATTCCAGATCGCCAGATCGCCTCCGAAGGCATTCGCGCCCAGCCGGGCGATGTTGTTCTTGCGGTTGTTCCAGACGTCGAGTTGACCGCCCGACTGCCCCGACGACGCGGCCAGCATGACCTCTCCGGCGTCATTGACGATTTCGAGCCGCTTGACCTGGATCGAATCGAACTTCATGAAGTCGGCTCCGGCAAGCACCAATGCCGCCGGGGCCGCCAGAAATCCAGCGGCCAGAACAAATCGGTGGCGTCGTAGTTGCCGTTCCCGCCGGCCGAGGCGGGCTTCCAGGGCTGCGAGTCGGTCTTCGATCCGGTTCGGCGTGGTCATGATTGAATCTCCATTGGGACCAGGTCCCGTTTGTACCACAGGACCGCCGGCCGCTGGTGCAGTCGGGTGGATCAGGGTCCCGGCGGCTGGTGAGCGGCCTTGGGCGTGATTCCCGACCAGCCGGCCGTGTACAGATCACTGGGGGCCGCAAGGTATCCCGGGTAGTCGTTGCGGGCGGCCTCGACCCGGGACGGATCGACCTCCACCACCGCCACCGGGTCGTCGCGCTCGTTGAGGGTGATCGCAGCTGTGATGTTGGCCGCCTCGCAGAAATTCGCAAAGTCGA
>CAJWBW010000276.1:0-2725 GCA_913020415.1 uncultured Phycisphaerae bacterium
CGACCACGAGCGGCCGCTCGACGTCCTGTTCGATCCGGGAGTGGCAGATGCGCTGCAGTGCGTCCTGTCCCAGTTCGTTGATCGTCCGGCACAGAGCGGGCTCCTCTTCGGCCAGTGGATTGGCCCGCAGGAGCGCGTCGCCGTCGATCACGATGCCGCTCATCCGTCCCATGTCGATGTCGAAGAAGGCCCAGTTGATGTCCTCCTCCTCGCCGTGGTAGATCCGCCATCGGTCGGCCCAGCGTCCGTCCGGCCCCGACTCCTCGAAGGGCGACATGGAGAGCAGCAGTTCGAGCACCGGGGCATGTTCGTCGGGAATCATCAGCACGGTGTCGGCGGTGTGCAGGGCCGCCACCATGACCGGTGCGACGAGCCGCCCCTCGTCGGTGCGCACGAAGCGACAGGGCACGATGTTCTCGTCGAAGCGGAGATCGCCCTTGTACCAGCCCTGCAGCAGGGTGCAGGCCTCCTCGATGATGGCCGTGGCGTCGTCGTGGTCCGGATGTTCGGGTGGGGGCGTGCTCATGCGAGCATGCTAGCGAGGTCCGTGCGGAGCGTGGGTTGGGTAGGATGCGTTGGATGTCATTGATCGCCGTCTCCATTCCCGTCGCCGATCCCGATCAGGTCGACTCCGGCCTCGAGGCGGCGCGGACCGCATCGGAGGCCGGCGCGGATCTGATCGAGTGGCGGGTCGACGAACTGGCGGACGTGGAGACCGTCTCCGCCATGGCGACGCTGGTCGAATCCTCGCCCCGTCCGTGCATCCTCACCATCCGCAGCGAGGAGGAGGGGGGCGCGTTCGACGGTGATCCGGAAGATGTAGCCGACATCCTCGATGCCCTGCGGGAGGGCGGCGTCGTTCCGCGGTACCTCGATCTCGAACACGGATTCTGGTCCGACTCCGAGGAGCTGCGTGCGGCGTGGGCCCGGTGGAGCGATTCCGACACCGGACTGGTGCTGTCGATGCACGATCTCGAGGGGCGCCCCGACGACCTGCTGCAGCGGGTCGAGGCGATGGCCGCGGTCGGACAGGCGTCCATCCGCAAGTTCGTCTGGCGAGCACGCTCCGTCCGCGACAACATCGAGGCGTTCCACATCCTGCACCAGGTCAACGGACCCGCCATCGCGATGTGCATGGGGGACATGGGACTGCCCAGTCGGGTGCTGGCGGGGACGGAGGGGGGGTTCCTCACCTTCGCCTCGTCGACTCTGGGGACGACCGCTCCCGGCCAGTGCGATCTGGACACGTTGCTGCAGCGGTACCGGTACCGATCGATCAGCGACACGACCCGGGTGCTGGGCATCATCGGCATGCCGCTGGGCCATTCGCTCAGTCCGATCGTGCACAACGCGGGCTTCGAGTCGGTCGGATACGACGGCGTGTTCCTTCCACTGCCGGTGGCCGCGGGATGGGAGTCGTTCAAGGCGACGGTCCTCACGCTGCTGGAGGAACTGCCGATCCGGTTGCGGGGGCTCTGCGTCACGCTGCCGCACAAGGAACACGCGTTGCGATTCGTCCGGGAGCAGGGGGGCGAGGTCACGGAGATCGCCCTGCGGGCGGGGGCGGCCAATACGATCGTGATCGACAAGGAAGGCCACCTGCTTGCCGACAACACGGACGCGTCCGCCATCGTCGAAACCCTGCGCATCGACATCGCCGGTTCGCGCGTCGCGGTCCTGGGGGCCGGTGGGGCGGCGCGGGCCGCAGTGGCCGGACTGCTCTCGGCCGGCGCCCGGGTTGACGTGTTCAATCGATCCCCGGAGCGTGCCCAGGCCCTCGTGGAGGCGATGGACGATCCCATGTGCACGATCGGCGATCCGGACGAGGTCTCGGGCTACGACGCGGTGATCAACACCACGTCGGTGGGCATGGAGGGCGGTCCCGATCCCGAAGGCAATCCCATCGAGGCGCTCGGCCTCCGAACCTGGATGCTCGAGGAGGCGCAGGTCGTCTACGAGTGCGTCTACGCTCCCCGCCGGACGCCGCTGGTCGAGCTCGCCGAGTCGCTTGGGACCGCCGTCGTCACCGGGGAGGCGATGTTCCTCGCCCAGGCCCGGCGTCAGTTCACGGCCTGGACCGGTTTCGAGGCACCGGTCGACCTCTGGCGTCAACTGATAGACTGACTGCGTGGCCACCCTCACCTGTCAAACCGCCGGCGAATCCCACGGCCCCTGCGGCCTCGCCATGCTCACGGGCCTGCCCGCGGGGCTGGAACTCGACACCGACTTCATCGATGCCGAGCTTCGGCGGCGTCAGGGGGGGTACGGCCGCGGTGGACGCATGCAGATCGAGACGGATGCCGTGACCTGGCTGTCCGGAGTCCGGCTCGGCCGGACCATGGGTTCTCCCGTCGTGCTGCAGATCCCGAATCGCGACAGCCGACTGGACGATCTCAAGCGCACCCCGCCGATTCATCGCCCCCGACCCGGCCATGCGGATCTCGCCGGCTCCATCAAGTGGCTCACCGACGATTGCCGCGACACCCTGGAGCGGGCCAGTGCCCGTGAGACGGCGGCCCGCACGGCCGGCGGTGCCGTGGCCCGCTGCATGCTGCGTCACTTCGGCATCGAGGTGTTCGGGTTCGTCCGCGCCATGCTCGATGTCGAGTGCGACGTCGAGATCGACGCGTCCAACGTCGATGCCATGCGTGCCCGTCGGGACGAGTCCGACGTCTACTGCCCCGACGAGGCCGCGTCCCAGGCCATCCGCGATCACATCCACCAG
>CAJWBW010000277.1:0-2711 GCA_913020415.1 uncultured Phycisphaerae bacterium
GGTCACGACGGATCCCATCGAGATCACCATCCGATCCTACGCGGCCGAGGACACTGCGGGTCTTCGCGACATCCGCGGTCCGGTCTCGATTCCCCTGACCAACTGGGGCCTGTGGCTGCTCCTGGGCGGCGCGACCCTGCTGGCCGCGGGCATCGTGATCATCCAGATGGTTCGTCGCCCCGGACGGGGAACGCCGCCGCCGCTCCCCCCCCACCTCCTGGCCCAGCGCCAGCTGGACGCCCTGGAGTCGGAACGCCTTCTGGAACGACGATGCTTCCAGCCGTACTACGTACGGCTCACCGACATCCTTCGCCACTACATCGAAGGCCGCTTCGGAATGCTGGCTCCGACTCGAACCACGCCGGAATTCCTCGATGACATGCGCGGCAGCGACACACTGCCCGCACCGCAGCAGTCCCAGTTGCACGCATTCCTTCGCATCGCCGATCTGGTGAAGTTTGCCCGCCATGAACCACCGATCGACCAGGGCGAGCAGGCCCTGCACATGGCGAGGTGCTTCGTCGTCGATACCCAGCCGCGAACCGTGACGGCGGAGGAGACCGACTGATGTTCCTCTTCCAGCAACCATCCATCTGGTTCCTTCTCCTGATCCTGTTGATTCCGCTGCTGTGGTGGAGATGGTCACGGGGGACGCAACGTGCATTCATGCCGTGCTCGACCACTCGTGTCATGTCGAAGCTCCCCCGCACGTGGGTGGTCCGTACCCGGTGGATCATTCCGGCCCTACGCACCATCGCACTGGTGGCCCTCATCGTCTGCATTGCACGACCGCTGCGTGCCGATCAGCAGACCCGTGTCCACGCCGACGCCGTCGCCATCGAGATGGTCGTGGACCGATCCGGCAGCATGCAGGCCCTCGACTTCGTGCGCAACGGCCAGAACGTGACCCGACTCGATGCGGTCAAGGCCGTCGTGGAGGACTTCGTCCTCGGCGTCGACGAGATGGAAGGCCGTGAGAACGATCTGGTCGGGCTGATCACCTTCGCCTCCTTCCCGGACAGCAACTGCCCCATGACCTTCGATCACGTCCACCTCAGCCAACGCCTGGGCCAGGTCGAAGTCGCCACCGAAGCCGAGGGGCCACTGACCGCCATCGGCGACGGGCTGGCTCTGGCGATCTCACGCCTGACCTCCCTCCAGGATCGTGCGGACATCCGCAGCGACGACGAAATCAAGAGCCGGGTCATCATCCTGCTCACCGATGGAGAGGAGACCGCCGGCGACATCACGGCTCTCAAGGCCGCCGAAATGGCGGCAGCCTTCGACATCAAGGTCTACACCATCGGCGCGGGCACGACCGGCATCGTCCCGGTACTCGGCAAGGATGCATTGGGCCGACAGATCGTCCAGCGCATGGAGACCAAGCTCGACGAGGAGACGCTTCGTGAAATCGCGAGCATGACGGGCGGCCAGTACTTCAGAGCCACCGACACGGAATCGCTTCAATCCATCTACAAGCGCATCAACGAACTCGAGACGACCGAGATCATCGAACGGCAGTACGAGCAGTTCGCGGACATGTCGGTCGACTCCGTCCGGTTCGGCGGCTTCACCTTTCCTCCCCTGCTGATCGTGCCTCTGCTGGCCCTGCTTCTGGAGGTTCTGCTTTCAAGTACCCGGTATCGGAGGCTGCCCTGATCATGGATCCCCGCTTCAACAACCTCGAGGCACTCAACTGGCTCTGGGCCGTGCTGGCCATCGCCGTCGTGATCGTCCTGTCCTACAAGGCGAGGAAGGCGGACCTGCGTCGACTGGGGACGGCATCGATGGCCCGCCGAATCACCGCGGGCATGAGCATGCCCCGCAAGCGGATCCGGTCCGTGCTCGTGCTGGTCGCACTGGTGCTGATGGTCTTCAGCCTGATCGATCCTCGATGGGGAGTCCGGTACCGGGAGGTCAGACAACAAGGCATCGATGTGTTCTTCGTTCTCGACACCTCCAGATCGATGCTGGCCGAGGATGCCAAGCCCAATCGGATGCTTCGCGGCAAGCAGTACATCGAAGATGTCCTCGAGACCCTGGGCGGGGACCGCGTCGGACTCATCACCTACGGTGGACAGGCCGGCGTGGCCGTCCCGCTGACGCTCGACTACGGTTCGGTCCGGCTCGCCCTCGACGAGATCCAGGCGAGGGAAGGGCGTCGGGGCGGCTCGATGACCGGAGATGCCGTTCGGCTTGCGGTCGACTCCTTCACCGACGAGGTCGAGGACTTCAAGGCCATCGTGGTGCTCAGCGATGGCGACGACATGGGCAGCTACCCGGTGGAAGCCGCGGCTACGGCCGCGGAACGAGGAATATCCGTCTTCACCGTCGGACTCGGCGATGCCGCGGAAGGAGGCCGGATCCCGATCGAGCAGGACGGCCAGCGCCGCTACCTCACCTGGGAGGGACAAGAAGTGTGGTCCACACTCAAACCCGATCTGCTTCAGGAAATGGCCCTGGCTGCCGATGGCGCGTACATTCCCGCCGGGACGGGCAATGTCGACATGGCCACCATCTATGAGGATGTCATCGCCGACGGAAGCGGCCGTGAAATCGAGACCGCACGCATCGAACAACACATTCCCCGCTACCAATGGTTCGCGGCGATGGCCCTGCTGCTGCTGCTGATCGACAGCTTCATGTCGGAACGACGCTCCGGCCCCTCATCCTCGGAGGTCGCCTACTCATGATCCCGATGCTCGCCTTCA
>CAJWBW010000278.1:0-2690 GCA_913020415.1 uncultured Phycisphaerae bacterium
CCAGTACCACGGCGGCGACCGCCAGAACATCGAACGACTGGCCAGAAGCATGGTTCCGGCTGAACACGCCGACCAGATCGTCATACGTCGCTCCAAGATCGCCGATCGGGAACGGACGCTTCAGATCATCCGCGAGCTCATGCAGTCCGGACAGCACGGCCTGATCGTTCTCATCGACGGTCCGCCGGCGCTCTACAGCACCAGGCAGAGGAATGCCGAGTTCCACGAGATCGATCAACGGGGCTATCAGGTCATGCAGCGCGTCATCTGGCCCGCCGAACGTGCCTGCGTGATCCGTCAGCCCGCCGTCCTCTCCGAAGCCGAGGCGGCGGAGGCCCGTGCGGTCATGCCGGCGGAAACGACCTGGTCTATCGATCCCATCAGCATGCGGTGGCCACCCCGACTCGGGGGGCGGATCCGTCCCCTCGTCGAACAGGTCGAGGTGTTTCGCATGCGGGCCCCGAAACGTCGAAGCAACGCCGCCCGATCCGGGCTTCCGAACCCCACACCACGTCACGCCGACCGGCCGCGATGGTTCGCCCACCTGGCCGGACTTCGTGGTTCCGCTCCCGGGGCCGCGTCCATGTTCCTGATCCATGCCGGCGAACACATGGGCTACCGGGTCCGCTATCGATTCAGCCCCACGCCAATCGGCGCGGGGCGAACCGCATGGGCACAGATTGTCTTCACGAGCCTCGAGGACGAACGATGGGACGACGGACTCACCAGCACCATCCCCTTCGGGGAGTCCGATCTGCTGCTCGGCTTCGACCGCATCGAGACATTGCGGGCGGTCGGTCCCGACGACGGTCTGCGCGTCGGTTCGTCCGCCCGCACCACCGGAGTGGTCAACACCGGTCTGTTCGAGGACCAGCTCGACCTGGGGCTCTCCGGGCAGGACACCCAGGCCATCGAAGCCTATCTGGCCTTCAGGCTCACCGAGGGCGGTCGCTACTTCGCCTCGTTCTCGGAACTGTGCCGGTACCGGTTCCACAATGAGCGAATGGCCGATGTCGTCCAGATCGGTGTCGCCTTTCAATTGGGTTGGATTCCGGCCACGGTCGATTCGATGGTCCATGCCGCCAAATCCCTCGAGGAGTTGGGCTACGCACGTTCCATCGAGGCCTTCGAGTTCGGGCGACGACTTGCGCTCGACGAGCGGCTCGATCGACTGCCGGTCGAGGATCATGCAGACGAACCGACCTCCAGGATCGTCCGACGGTACGGGCATGCACTCCGTCGCACGGGGCCGGGCCGACTGGCACGGGCCTCGAGATTCCGCCAACTCATCCAGCGCACCCTCAATGCGATGCCCGAGCTCGAGACGAACCGCGCGGGACGGGATGCCAAGCGGGATCTGGTCATCGCGCTGCGTCGCTGCATGATCTGGCGAAGTTTCGACGATTCCGAACGACTCGCCTACGACATCACCGCCCTCTACCAGTCCGGCCGGGACGACCGGGGGCGCCGACTCGCCCAACTCGCGATTCTTCCCATGGCCGAATCGACGCTCATCCGCGATGCGATCTACATGGCGTCCATGGCCATCAGCCCCGAACACCGTCGTCGGACACGCCAGCGCCTGAATGTCAAACGCGGCCGCGGCGACCGGATCGAGCCCCGGTACGTCACTCGAATCGAATTGGTTCTCGTCCGTTGGCGATTCCGCATCGACCTGCGTACCAGTGATTGGCTGACGAAGACGCTGGCCTGGATGCGAAGGGTCATTCCCCGCGGCTGGCGGGGGACCCGGCGTGAACGCGAGGTGCGGACGATCGTGCGTGACATCATCCATCGCGCGACCCGGGAATCGGATCGCTACGACCACTGGTCGGAGGTCCTGTCGACGCTGCACGACATGGCCGGCGACGGCCGGCTTCGCTCCGCCTCGATCGATGACCTCAAGGCGTTGTCGAGCTACGGAAGCGCGGCCGTCGGTCAGCAGGACTGACCGGACCGACCGTCCGATGCCTCGTGTCGCAGCTGGCCGCAGGCTGCGGCGATGTCCCGCCCCCGGCTGGCCCTGATGTGCGTGTTCACCCCCCCGTTCCGGAGAATGGTCTGGAACTCCCGGACATCGCCGTCGCGGGGCCGCCGGAAGGGCAGCCCATCGACCTCGTTGTAGCGGATCAGGTTCACATTGGCCCGCATGGCTCCTGCCAGAGCGACGAGTTCCCGAGCGTGTTCCCGGTGATCGTTGACGCCGCCGAGCAGGATGTATTCCAGCGTGATTTCCCGGCCGGTGCGCTCGAACCATTCACTGCATGCCTCGAGAAGCTCCTTGACGGTGGAATACTCCGCCCAGGGAATGAGCTCCCGACGCAGTGCGTCGTTGGGGGCATGCAGACTCAGCGCGAGAGTAACGGGTATCTCGAGCTTCTTCAGCCTGCGGATCGCCGTGGGCAGCCCGACCGTGGAGATGGTGATGCGACGGGCGCCGATTCCGTACGCCCATTCGGCGTTGAGAATCCGGACCGCATCGAACACGGCCGGCGCATTGGCCAGGGGCTCACCCATGCCCATGAACACGATGTTGGTGACCCGATCCGCTCCGGGCTGGGCCTGCAGATGATGCACCTGCTCGACGATCTGGCCAGCGGTCAGGTTGCGGTCGAGGCCTCCGAGTCCGGAGGCGCAGAATCGGCACCCGACCGGACAGCCGACCTGCGAGGACACGCAGGCCGTCCAGC
>CAJWBW010000279.1:0-2676 GCA_913020415.1 uncultured Phycisphaerae bacterium
GAACCCAGATTGGCTTCCTTGGGCTCGGGCACGTGCGCGAATTCACCCGTTGGATCGCCGTTGAGATGCAGCACATCGCATCCGAGGAGTTCAAGCAGCTTCAATCCGCTTTGGCATCCGGCGCCGTTCACCGAATCGAGGACCACGCTGAACTCCCGCTGCCGAATCGGAACGGGGTCGACCTGCCCCAGCACGCGGGCGATGTGGGTGTCGTCACCACGTGATTCCATGGCGAGAAATCGATCGGGGTCGATGTCCGGCAACGCGGCGTCGCATGTCCGGAAGGCCTCGATGACCGCAGCGGCGTCGGACGCCGGCGGGGCGGATCCACCTCCGTCGATGCACTTCAATCCGTTCCACGGGTTCGGATTGTGGGATGCGGTGATCATGATCCCCCCGACGGACCCCGTGGCGGTGACCATCAGGCCGGTCGTGGGCGTGGCGACGATTCCCAGATCGATCACGTCACACCCGGCGGCCATGAGTCCGTTGGCCGCGCCCTGCGCAAGCGACGCGCCGGATGCACGACTGTCCCGACCGAGGCAGACCGTGGGGGCCGCCTCCCGTCCCGCCGCCAACCTCGTGCCGAACGCCCACGCAAACCGGGCCGCGACCTCGGGCGTCATCGTTTCGCCGACGATGCCCCGGGCACCGGAAACCGAAAGCATCAGGGGAGCCTGTCCGCTCATTGGTTCTTCTCCTTCGCCGCGACGGCGAAACAGGTCGCGTGACAACCCGGCGCCTCCTCGAGCGTGGCCCGGCCCCATTCGATGCGGCTCCGGGCACTCGACGGCAGCGCTTCATGCACGATGGTCTCGATGATGTACCTGGCGATGCATTCCGCAGAGGGGTTGATGACGTCGAACGGCGGCGTGCCGTTGAAGCAACCGTCGACGAAGGGGCGCAGAACGTCGTCGAGCACCCGCTCGAGCAGATGGAAATCGAGCAGCAGCCCCTCGTCGTCCAACGCACCGCTGACCTCCACCTGCACATGCCAGTCGTGCTCGTGCAGTTCCTCCTCGACGCCGCCGATGATCACGGCGTGCCGGGCACGGAACCGCCGCTGCACGGCGATGCGGGATTGAAGGTCGGATCGCATTGCCGGATGGTATCCGGGAGTCGCTCCGACGACCTAGGGGTTCCAGGCCGTGTTTCTCGGCATGGCCGAACCGATCAGTCGCAGTCGGGGGGATTCGATGCCCTCGATCTCCAGCCCCTGCACGTCGTCGGCGACCACACAGAGATCGATGGTCGCGCGGTGCAGATGACGTCCCCGATGGAACTCCAGAGCAAACGGCGGTACGGGGACCGTTTCCCCCCGGGGAAGCTGGGTGACGCCTTCGAGAAGCACCCAGTCCGCACCGTCGTCCTCCCAGTGCAGGGATCCGGTGACCGGCACCCATCGGATCGTGACCCAGCTGCCGTCGGGACGCTGAATCTCGAGCACGTTGCTTTCCAGCGCGACACCGGACATCGTGCCCGGATACGGAGCGAAATCGATCCCGTTGCGAATCAACCCCTGGATTCGCTCCATGACGATGCGGCCCACGACGCCCGTCGACGCCGATTCGGTCGTCTCGCGGTAGGCGTGGAAGGACGCCTGAAGCGACATCATGACCGCGACCAGCAGCACGGCGGTGAGCGCGGTGGCCAGCATGAGTTCCACCAGGTTGAACGCACGGCGAATCACAGTGCCCCCCCCTCCCAGTACGTGCCGGGCTCGGGTTCGAGGGAGACCGGCCACGGAATGCCGTCGGGCAGACTCGCCTCCTCGTCGTACCGCAGCACGATTTCTCCGAATCCGGAAAAGGACGGATCTGCGGGATCGGATCCCTCGCCATCGCCCTCCTCCGGGCCGAAGTAGCCGATGGTGGTGTTGAAGGCATCGGCGGATCCGCCGTAGAACAGTGGGCCCTCGCCGACCGTGGGACGGAAGGTCATCATCAATGTTCCGTTGACCAGCGCCGTACCGCGAATGTCCATGACCCCGGCGACGATGATGCCCGTGAGCTTGATTCTGGCCCCGTCGATGTTGTCGAAGTTGCCGACGTCCACCGACCACCCGGGCATCAGGATGGAGCTCTTCGCCAGTTCGGCCCGGACGTCGTACCCCAGCCCCGTCAGATCCGCCGCCAGTTCCGTCGCATCGGCCTGGGCCAGAAGATCCGGATCCAGGGGATCGACGTAGAACCGGGTGTTGCCCGTCAGCTGGATCTTGTTCCGCCAGTGCGTGAATGCGTCCGGACGGTCGCCGCAGAGCGACCCCAGAAACGTGCAGTCGTGGAACCGGATGCTGTTCGAGACCAGGCGGGTGTCGGGAATGTCGCCCTCCGACGACTCCGCCGCCATCGACGGAAAACGGATCTGGAATCCCCCGGCTCCGTCGGGCTCGATGGATCCGGCGTAGTTCCAGTTCGGATCACCGCAGTCGGTCTCCGTCTCGACCCACGTGACTCCCACGAACCGGCAGTCCTCGAAGAGTGCGTTGGTCCCGACCGGAATGCGGACGTCCTCGAATCGCATGCCGCGGTACACCGGACGCCGGTACCAGTCGTAGGCCCCCGCCGAACCGTAGGGCACATCCTCATACTGCGATTCCGAGGCGGGCACGTACTCGATGCCCCCGCCGGCGGCGAGGTTGTCGCCCACCTGACCCGTCGCCGCATCGCCGAAGGG
>CAJWBW010000280.1:0-2676 GCA_913020415.1 uncultured Phycisphaerae bacterium
GCGGCAGATCGATGTTGTCGCCGACGTAGAAGGACCCCACCCCCGCCACACGCTGTGCTTCGGCGATGCCCTCGTGGGTGAGTGTGGCCCGCTTCTTGTCGAGTTCCACTTCGAAGTACTGCGTGTACCGGTCCCGCTCCTCCTCGAGCGATGGAAGCCGGTCCTTCGCCGCCTGCAGACGATCCCGCAGCGACCCCACGGAATC
Organism: uncultured Phycisphaerae bacterium; assembly: GCA_913020415.1. Classification (GTDB taxonomy): domain Bacteria; phylum Planctomycetota; class Phycisphaerae; order Phycisphaerales; family SM1A02; genus UBA854. The sequence goes on from CAJWBW010000280.1 coordinate 206, forward strand.
CTTGTCCCGGACGTTGCGGATGTCGCCTTCGATCCCCGAGATCTCGACCAGGCAGGACTGGACCTTGTGATCCGCCTTCGTCCACGGCTCCTGCCCCTTGAGCAGGTGCATGCCCAGCCGGTCGGCCATCTCGTACCGCGGCGTATGTTCGTGGGCCGGACCGGAGATGATCAGCGGCGTCCGGGCCTCGTCGACGAGGGTCGAGTCGACTTCGTCCACGATGGCTCGATTCCTCCGCTTCTGGACCTGCTCCTGGGTGGACAGCTTCATGTTGTCGCGCAGGTAGTCGAATCCGAATTCGGACGTGGTGCCGTACACGACATCGCAGCGATACATGACCTGCTTGAGCTGCAGCGGCTGCATGTGCTGCGGATGGATCGCGCCCACCGTCAATCCGACCTGCCGGAAGAACGGGAACGTCCAGTCGCGGTCACGCTGCACGAGGTAGTCGTTGACGGTGACGACATGGACCTGCTCGCCGGACAGGGCCGCGAGATAACAGGCCAACGGGGCCACGATGGTCTTGCCCTCACCGGTCTTCATCTCGGCGATCCGACCCTCGTAGAGCACGATGGCACCGATGAGCTGCACATCGAAGGGACGGGCGCGGAAGGGAGGCCGGGACTGGGGTTCGAGTTCCCGTACCGCCTCGTAGAGCGCGGGGGGGATGTCCACCCAGACCCAGGGGGCGATGGGCTCCAGATTGCCCAGCAGATCGTCGGTGGGCGGGCGATCCTCCGAGGCATCGATCTCGGCCTTCACCCGGTCGTAGAGGGCCCGGGCATCGGCGGGAAGCCGATCGGGGTCGAACTCGTGCACCGGATTGAAGATGTTCCGGATGCCCACGGCACGGTCCATGGCCTCCCGGGCCACGGCGAACACCTCGGGAATGAGCTGCTCGGAATCCTCGCCGGCCTCGAGCCGCTGCCGGAACTCGATGGTCTTCTCCCGCAACTCCGGATCGCTGAGCCGTCGCATCGACTCGTCCAGCGCGGTGACCTGTTCAACGATCCTGAGGTACCGCTTCACCATCCGATCGTTGCGGGTGCCGAAGATCTTCTTGCCGAGTTTCGAAACAACTGGAATTGCCATGGGTCCATCTCTCGCTGTTCATCTGTGAATCGGGGTGGCCGATGCACACGCATCGGACCGGACGGGGATTCAACAGGCAGACGGCGGAGGAAGCACCAGACGAAGGGGTCCGAGTCGACCGAGGAGATCGAGGACATCATCGCCGTCGACGGATCGCACACCCGACCGTCCCGGGAACCGATCGGCGTCCGACGGCGCGTCGGACGAACCGGCCTTGACCAGCACATGGGTGGCGACCGGTGCGGAGACCATTCCGGCCAGAGAGCGACCGACGGGGCCCGCCGTTCCCACTCCCCCGCTGATCACCGGGGTCGCGACGAGGATCGCGAGGACCGCCAGCAACGCGGGGGCTCCACTGAGGGATCGGGATTGGCAGGGGGACGTGCTCATCAATCCACAAGTGTATCGCAGGCCGGAAGCAATGTCCCTTCGGGGCTTGCGAAATGGCATTTCGAATCCCGAGACGTATGATACAGGCGACCCATGACCACCCATGACCAACAGGTATCGGACCAAGGCACCGTCCTGCTCAAGATCGGGGGGCTGTCCTGTGCCTCCTGCTCCGCGAAGGTCCAATCCGCGTTGGAGGACCGCCCGGACGTCTCGTCGGCCACGGTCAGCCTGACCCAGGGTCGGGCCACGATCCGGGGCACCGGCCTGCAGGTCGATGCCCTGATCACGACGGTCACCGCCGCCGGCTTCGAAGCGGCTCCGTTGACGTTGCGTCAGACTCCGTCCGAACTCCGCAGCGATCTCGAGCAGCGACAACTGACGCACGAACGGCAGTGGCGTCGGCGGGCCGTCATCGGCATGGGCATCTGGATCCCCATGTTCGTCCTCCACTGGACGGTCGACGGGGAGTTCATCAAGTGGATCCAGCTGACCCTGGGCACGCTGGTCATGGTGCTGGTCGGCAGCGGCTTCTATGCGTCCGCCTGGAAGGCGGCCCGCAACCGGACCACCAACATGGACACCCTGGTCTCCATCGGAGCGACCACCGCCTACGTCTATTCCCTGGTGCTGATGATCCTCATGCTGACGGGCAATCACGGCGACCAGATGATGTACTTCACGGAAGCGGCCGCCCTCTTCGGGGTGATCAGCCTGGGGCACTGGCTGGAAGCGAGGTCGTCGGCCCAGGCCGGATCGGCCGTACGCGATCTGCTGGAGCTTCAGCCCGAGACCGCCGAGCGCCAGGCGGAGGACGGCGCCACGGCACTCATTGCCAGCGCCGATGTGCAGCCCGGCGACCGGCTGGTGATCCGTCCCGGATCGCGGGTTCCGATCGACGGCATCGTCATGGAGGGCGAATCCGATCTCGATGAATCCGTCGTCACCGGTGAATCCATCCCCATCGTCCGGACCGTCGGTGACCAGGT
>CAJWBW010000281.1:0-2627 GCA_913020415.1 uncultured Phycisphaerae bacterium
AGCACCGCTTCGACCCGGCCCTGGAGATCGATGTCGATGGTCGTCTGCAGATCACGCCCCGGCTCGTGGGCGACGCGGGTCTCCTCCCCGGTGTCGCGTCGCGTCCGGACCGACCCTCTGGAACCCCGAAGGTGCTCCTCCCAGCCCTGCTCCAGCCCGCCGGACCCCACCTCGTCGTCCAGCAGATATCCGCCGCGGTCGACCACGCCGGTCCGCACGTCGCGGAACGGACGTCGGACGACATCCTCCTCCCAGACGGGACGTCGGACGCCACCCAGCAGATGACCGGCGACACCATCCAGAGTCACACTGGTGGTGGTGGCGCTTCGCAGCCCACGAGGCAAGGTCGATCGATCGAGTTCGATCTGATCCTGCTCGTACGGATTCACACGATGCCGGGCGTGCCTGACCTGGACGAGTTCCGGAAGCCGGTCCTCCATCGCTCGAAAGCTGATGGCGGTTTCGTCGTCGACGGCGGGCAGCAGGACGTGGAACGCCTCCTGCTCCGCAATCGGTCGCGGACGGAACTCGGGCCCCGGATCGTCGGCGGAGAATCTGGCTTCGTGGCGCAACCGCTGCTGCTCCCACACCACCGCCGCCATGTGCTGCACGGTGGCCAGCACGTCGTTGCGTCGTTCGTCGAGATCACCCGGCTGCAGCGAGGCCAAGGCTTCGACCTCGATCCAGAAGTCCTCGAGTTCCTGCTGGATGCCGAGCCGCTGCCGGGCAATCAGCTGTTCACGCTGCTGCGGTGACGCGGCGGACCAGGCCGTGGAACCCGCAACCCGACGAGCCTCACGCACCGCCCGCTGTCGCACCCAGGCTCCGGTGATGGCGTCGTACGAGAATGCCACGTCGTAGGCCGGCTCGTCGCGGGCCAGCACCCTTCCCGTGCGATCGAGGATGCTGCCTCGCCAGGTGGGGAGCCAGGACTGCTCGTGCAGCCGCGACTCGGCGAGGACCGAGTGCTCGGCTCCGTCGACGACGGCCAGACGCACCAGTTGCACGAGCAGTACGAGGTTCACGGCAACCACGCACAGACCGAGCACGACCACCCGGCCCTGGAACATGGTCATTCGATTTCGTCTGGTGCGTGGCATGGCCATCCGTGGCTGCAGCGTGAATGAGGTCGTCCGTACCTCAGATGAGGATACCCCTCACGCGTACTTCATGCATGTTTTCTCGGGTTTTCAGTGGGATGATTCACAGGAATAGTTCGAGGGGGGGCTCCATCGAGGCCCCATCGAGACGGCTCGTTCCAGCCGGACGAGAAACTCCGCCCGGTCCAACTCGATGCATCCGAAGCGTTCGAGATGCGGCGTGGTGAACTGCACGTCGAGCAGACGGAAGCCGCACCGGTTCAGGTGCTCCACCAGATGAACCAGGCAGACCTTCGATCCGTCACGCCCCCGAACCGGGTCGCTGAACATGGATTCACCGAAGAAGGCACCACCGACGGCCACGCCGTAGAGCCCCGCCACCAAATCGTCACCGATCCACGCCTCCACCGAATGCCCCCAGCCGAGCCGATGCAGGCAGGTGAAGACCTCGACGATCCGATCATCGATCCATGATTCCGGCTCCTCGACCCGCGGAGCGGCACAGGCCATGATGACCTCTTCGAACGCAAGATCCACGGTGATCCGAAATCGCCCCGAACGGATCGTCCGAGCCAGCGACCGCGGAACATGGACGGCATCCAGGGGCAGCACCGCCCGGGGATCCGGGCTGTACCAACCCAGGGAACCGTCGGAAGGGTCCGCCATCGGGAAGATACCGCGGGCGTAGCCCTCGAGGACGAGTTCCGGGGAGAGTGGCTCGGGATGCGATGAATCGTGGGTCATGAAGCGAAAGGTCGTCCGCATGGAAGCATACGTGGCTTTCAACCCCGCAGCGCGGTAGGGTGCGGACACCATGATTTCCCTCTCCATCCTTCTTCTTGCCGTCGGTACCGAATCAAGTGTCGTGATCACCGAGATCATGTACGACCCTGCATCACCCGAACAATCCGGGGAAGCCGAATGGGTGGAGATCGCCAACCTGTCGTCGAGCAGGGTGACGATGAAGGGCTGGAGACTCGACGACGAGGACGGTGTCGACTGGGGCACCTTCGACGAGTCCCTCGACCCCGGCCAGGTGGCGGTCCTCATCAACGGCGATGCGACGTCCGCCGACGAGTTTCGAAACGCCTGGACCGATGACCCGGATGCAGAGCCCGATTTCCTGATCATCCCCGTCAGCTGGGGGTCCCTCGCCAACACACCCAACGCCGACAATGAAGTCCTGACTCTCCTCGACGAAGATGGCTCGGTCGTTGCCAAGGCCAACTACCAGATCGGCAACGGCTGGCCACCACGCTCCAAGAACGGATCCAGCATCTACATGCCGAGCCCGTCCCGTGCCTCGATGAACGTCGGGACCGCCTGGGCCCGGTCGAAGGCGGGGATCCACGGTGCCCGGGCCTGCAAGCCCGGCGGGGTCTTCGCCAAGCCGGACATCGGATCACCGGGAACCATCACCAAGACCGCAGCCCCCGCTGCTCCGGCCACCCCGCCGTCTCCCTCACCGAGTCCGCCGGCCCCGTCGCCCGAGGCCCCCGCCCCCGGCCCCCACCCCCCCCCCCCCCC
>CAJWBW010000282.1:0-2571 GCA_913020415.1 uncultured Phycisphaerae bacterium
CGATGTCCGCCAACCGGGCCGCCATCGGATACCCCGCGTACTGATCCTTCAGCACCAGTTCGACACGTCCGTTGAAGACAGGATTGCTCTTGATGTCCCGGATCATCTGTCCGCCGTCGCGAACGCGTCCACTCGTCTTGTCGTCGCCTTCGAGCACGATCGCCCCCTGGGCGAAGGCCATGATGGGTGGATTCGCGGCATGCGGAGCGGGAAGCCGCAGCGGCGAGAACACGAGTCGCCCCCCCTCGAGACTGGTGGCGTTGAACAGGGTCTCGACCTGGATGTCGATCCGATCTCCGTCCAAGGCCCCGTAGGCCGGCACCTCCATGGACACGTAGACGAGGGCGAATGCATCCGCCTTCTTCAGTTGGTCCAGACTGGAGACCGGATCTCCCAGATTCTCCAGAAGCATGGCATAGGGCTTGGCGGCGATCCAGGACTCCTTCGAACTGTCCCCGGTGCCGGACAGACCGACGACCAATCCAAGCCCCTGCAGGAAGACCCGATCCTGCCCCTTCATCCGTACGAGGTCCTGGACGGTCGTTCCTGCGGCTGATTTTGCGCTCAGCGCAAGGATGGAGACCATCACCGGGAGCAACAACCCGCTCAAGATCTGTTTCACTGGGGGACCTCCTGTCCGATTTCCGTGTCCACCCAGACCGTTGCACATCCCGTGCCAGTTGCGAGGGCATGGACCACGGGCTTGACAGCCCCACTCCGGCGCGGTCCCCTGTAGGCATGCGGCTCCCCATCCGGCCTTCGATCCTTCTGGTCACCTGCATTGCCATGTGCGGTGGATGCATGTCCACCTACCCCCCCCGCGTGCCCGACCAGGCCCCGGGGCAATCGACCGCCCCGTCGGCCCAGCCCCCTCCTGCCGAGCCGTCCAGGGCCGCGGAACGGCCCGTGGCGATGATTGACGACGAACCGGTCACGCTGTCGGATCTGAAGGCCCGCATGCTCGAACAGTCCGGAGCGGAAACCCTCCGTGAACTCCGACTCGAGCTCGAACTCCGCAACGCTCTGCAGGAGCGAGAGATACGAATCTCTGCCGCGGACACCGAGGCGGAGGAGAGCCGACTGCTGGACCGGTTCTCGGATGATCGTGACACCGCCCTGATGGTGCTGCAGACGCTGCGACGAAACGAAGGCCTCGGCCCCCATCGCTACCAGGCCCTTCTGTGGCGCAATGCCGCCCTGCGAAAGCTGGTCGAACCCGATGTCAGGGTCGATCCCGAGACGGTCCAGCGACTCTACCGGCTGGAACATGGACCTCGGCACGTCATTCGGATCCACGTGGTGCCCACGCTTCAGGAGGCCCAGGAGCACCTCTCCCGGACCCAACAGGGCGAATCCTTTGCGGACATCGCTGTGGCCCATTCAATGGATTCCAGTCGGGACCGGGGGGGCCTCATGGAGTCCTTCAGCCTCGAGGATCCTTCATGGCCGCAGGCCCTGCGCACCGAGCTGGCTCCCCTGAAGGCGGGCGAACTCACCGGTGTGGTGTTTCTCGAGGACCGCTACGCCATCGCCCGCGTCGAGGAGATCCTTCCTTCGGACGGTGTTGCGTTCGGGACCGTCCGGGAGCAGCTGGAAGAGTCGGCCCGACTCAGTCAGGAACGGATCAAAATGGCGGAACTCGCCGGCAAGCTGGGCGAACGCCCGCGGCTTCGAATTCTGGATCCTGAACTTCGAAGAGCCTGGTCCGTCGATCAATCCGCCACCGACCGTTGATTCGATCAGCTCCGAATCCAACCGAAGCGGGCAAGTGAAACGGGCAGCAGCACGATCACGGGCAGGAATGCACCGAGGGCGGGCGAAATGCCCGGCAGCGGCACCAGCATGAAGGTGGCGACCACGAGATAGAGCGGGACCACCACGACTGCACAAAGCAGGCTTCGCGCGAGCAGGTTCGTCGGCTCGCGATGCATGAAGAACGGCAATGCAATCAGCATGACGAGTATGTTCACCAAGATGGTTGCCCATCGTGCGTACCGGCTGCGGCGAAGCGTATCCGCCTCCTCCACATCGGGGCTTTCGAGCAGACTTCCGATCTGCCACGAACTGAGCATGCCGGTGTACTGACCGAAGCGACGTACCGTCAGTAGATCGGGGGAGAGATCGGTCTCGTAGCGATCGACGGGCTCGGGACGGGATGCCGTCGTGGAGTCCGAAGCGCCGTGCCGAATACGCACCACGGTGCCTTTTTCCAGCATCCATGCACCCTGGGTTTCATCCCAGCTCGCCGATGCCGCACGAATTCGTTCCACGGTCCGCCCCCGTTCGTCGCGAACGATGATGGATGGGGTCGCGAGCGTCTCCAGCGTCGGATCGAACGCGGGTGACTGCAGCAGACGCTGCTGCGAATCGGTGGTGAAGGGAACCGGAAACGCAGAGGTTCCTTCCATGCCGATCTGATCGTGGCCTCGAAGCAGGAGCGGCGCGAGTCGCGGCAGCACGAACTCCTGGTTGACCACCTGAAGCAATCCCAGCACGAACACGACCCCGATGATCGGGGCCGAGGCCCGAAAGAGGCTTCGGCCGGCCGCGAGCATCGCGACCAGTTCGCGA
>CAJWBW010000283.1:0-2566 GCA_913020415.1 uncultured Phycisphaerae bacterium
TGCCGATCGAGATCCGCACTCCCAATCGGATGGGACTCGAGTTCAACCGGCACACCGACACCCTGAGTGTCACGGGCGATCAGGCACCGCTGCACTACGAGATCCGGGCCAAGCCGGGGCCGCCCACCGGCGTGATCGCCCGTCGTGGCTGGTACCGGTACCAGAACCCCGTGGTACGGGATGTGGCGGAGGAGGTGCTTCGGCAGGCCGAGATCCCGCTTCGCCGACCCCGCACGCCGGCCGAGGCGTCGCAATGGAACCGCCGGGCTGCCTTCGCGTTCGAGGCCTTCCTGACGTCGCGTGTCTTCCGGTACACCCTTGAACTGGATCGTCTGCAGCGTCCGGCGTCCGCGGACGGGCTGGATCCCGTGGAGCGATTCCTGCTGGTGGATCGCGCCGGGCACTGCGAGTACTTCGCCGCGGCCTTCGTTGCTCTCTGCCACGTGGTCGATGTGGATGCCCGCATGGTCACCGGCTTCGTCACCGATCGCTACGATCCCCTGATCCAGCGCTACGTGGTACTCATGGCCGACGCCCACGCCTGGGCGGAAGTCGAGCTCGTTCCCGGCACATGGACCACCTTCGATCCCACGCCGCCGGCGTGGACGCCCGTCGGGCGTCAGCAGCCGCCGAGCTTTGCCCAGCGGGCGAGCTGGATCTACGGCTGGTTCGAACACGCCTGGCAGTCCAACGTGCTCGGCTACGACGTCCAGAAGCAGGTGGACATGGTCGATGCGGTCGAACCGTGGTGGCGATCGTCCGCCGGTTCCGTGTTCGGTCGTGTGGGCGACTTCTTCGTCTCCGTGAATCTCGCCTTCGGCTTCGGTCTCGGCGGCTACATCTGGATGGGTGTGGTGCTGGTGATCGTGGTGCTCTTCGTCGTGGCCTGGCGTCTGAGCCGTCGCCGGCATCGGCGTGTCCTCGATGCGGTTTCGCTTCCCAGGGGATCCGCCCGCGCCGATCGCGAGGTGGCCCGTCGCTACGCGTTCTACGTCGACGGATTGCACCGGCTCTCGGTGGCCGGATATGCCAAGCCCGAGTGGCAGTCGCCGGCGGAGTTCGCCTCGGACCTTGCCGAGTCTCGTCCCGATGCGGCGGATCCGATGCGACGGATCGTCGACCGGTTCTACGCGATGCGCTTCGGTGGCCAGCCGCCGGCCTCGGACCATGCGGAGGTGACCGAACGTGCCCTGCGTGAACTGTCCGATGCATTGGATGCAGGTCCATGAGTATCTGGCTGGGTGGCGATGAACCGCACGAACCGATCATTGCGAAGGCTCAGGAGGACTGGCTTCGTCGCTGGGGAGATCGCCCGCCGGCGCGGGTGCTCGATCTGGGGTGCGGTCACGGGCGAAGCATGATGCCGCTCGCCGAGATGGGGCACGAGGTGGTCGGGGTCGACAACGACGAGGCCTGCCTCGAGGCGTGTCGGGTCCGGTCCCGTGCCTCCGGCATCGAGCTGCGACTGGAATGCTTCGACTTTCTCGCCGACTGGCCGGACGACGCGGTGGACTTCGATCTGATCTGTTGCCTCGGCAACACCTTCATGCTGGTGGACACGGACGAAGCGGCGGTGGCTCTTCTGCGTCGGTGCGCAGCGCAGCTCACTCCGGGCGGCATCGTCCTGCTCGACGATCTGTCCGGGCTCTTCGTGCCCGAGGTCGAATCCGGCAACTGGCAGACGGGACTGTCGGAGGACGGTTCCCTGCAGTTCATCTGGTCCGAGCGCCAAGACGTGTTCACCGTTCGCAGTGGGGAGGACGTCGATCCGGAGCGGTGGACCATCGATTCCACCGACGTGCCGTTGCGGCTGTGGCGGCAGTCCGCCCTGGAGCGGGTGGCGGCGGAGGCCGGGTTATCGGTCGTCACCGTCGAGCCCGGGGCAGCCGTGCTGGTCATGCGTTCTGGAAGGGCTGTCGCGGCGGATTGAGCGTCCAAACTCGTGACGGACTCGCGTTGTACCGGTTCAGCGGGTGTCCGGGCGGGCCGATACATCTCCCGGACCGCGGTTGAGCGGATGACCAGGGGAGTTGGACATGCCAGCACAACGATCACGCACTACGGGTTGGCGACGCTGCCTCGAGCAGATTCGTCAGCGGAATGGATCGATTGAAATCGCCATCGAAGGCCCCGCCGGGGAAGCGCCGGCCGGGGGGGACCTGCTGTTCCGATCACGGGTCCTGCATGTGGGCGGCGACGAGTTGTGGATCGAACCGCCGACGACGCTCGGCGAAGCGATCACCATCGAGTCCGGAATGCGCCTGGTGGGCATCATGGCCATCGGTCAGAACCGCTGGATGTTCCATACCACCTGTCGGGGTGCGACCAGTCGCAGCTGTGGGGGACGGATGGTGCCGGTCCTGGTGCTCGGCATGCCGCACGATGTGCAGCGGTGCCAGCGAAGGCGGGACTACCGGATCAACACCAGTGGACTCGCCCTGCCCGATGTGACCGTCTGGCCGCTGCTGGATCCGCAATCGGTCGTGTTGGCGGAACGGGTCAACGAAGCGGAGTTCCTGCGGGAACGCGATGCGACCGGACCCGGCCCGATCGACGTGGCCGGCGC
>CAJWBW010000284.1:0-2556 GCA_913020415.1 uncultured Phycisphaerae bacterium
GTATCCAGCGTCTGGGCGGGATCGGACATGCCCTGAATATGGCACCATCCCTCCTTGGTCCCCATGTCGTTGGTCCCGTCGAGGTGCGCTCCGCTCACCTCCACCACGCCGTCCTCGGGGTCCGACAGCAGGATGTCGCTGCCGATGTTGCAGTAGTCCCAGAACCATCCGTCCTCGAAGGTCGTGGACCACACCCACGCGGCCGACCGCGGTTCGCCCGGGAGGAAGGACGCCCACTGGGCGGCGCCGTCGTAGGTCATGTCGTAGTTGGAACCGCACTGGATGCCGAAGATGGCCCCGAGGTCCGCGATGCTTCCCGCCAGCGGCGTGCCCCGCAGGGGGCTGCCGAGGGCCTGGACCTTGCGGGCTCCCGTGGACCAGTCCATTCCACTCCAATAGAAGGAGTAGAGGTGCAGCGCGGCGTTGCCGCCCTGACTGTGGCCGATGACCGAAAAACTCTTGTACTGCTGGCCGAACGCGCGGATGTCCAGGGCGAACTGGTCGTGGCTGAAGTTCTGGTACAGGTTCAGGTATTCGGTGAAGTCGCCGGAGAACTGGTTCAGGGGCCAGGCGTCGCCGTCTTCGCAGTAGCCGTGCACCAGCATGAGATTGTGACCGCCGGGCTGGGCCGAACGCAGCGGGGGAGCCGAGGACCGGTGCACGGGCGCGGATACGGTACGACCGTTCATGGGAATCCCCGTCCGCATGACCCGGGCAGCATCCTGCGTCGGAGCCGATTCGGAAATCGTGATCGTGGGCAGCGGCAGCCGATCCGCCCGGACCAGCGGCACGAAGGTGTCGACGTCGGCCAGACGAAGCGAGCGAAGTTCGATCGACTCCGGATCGCATCCGTGGAGCCATCGGGTGTCCAACACCAGTCGCACCGAATCGTCGGAGACCGGCGTGATCCCCCCGATCCAGCAGCGGGGCCGGTGTCCGTCCGATGCCGTCGCCCACAGCTCCGCGCCGGCGATCAGCCGATCGCGAGCCGTGCCCGTGGCCAACATGAGATCGATGGTCGTGCGGTGAGCATCAACCGCTCGCACGACGGTCTGTCCGTTGAGCGTCGGAGCATCGTCCTCCACCGCGACGGGAAGACTGACGGTGCGGTGCAGCAGTGCTCCGTCGAAGGCGATCAGCGCATCGACGATGACGGTGTGCACCCCGGGGCTGGTCGGCTGCAGGGTGAGGTTCAAACCACGCTGGCTGACGGATTCGACCGAGCCGTCGTCGTGGTGGACCCGCACGGTGTACGAAAGGATCGTGGCCCCGTCGATGGATGCACGGTCCATCGCAACGTGACCGTTTGCATGGATGTCACGCCAGCGGGAGCAGCCGAGATTGATGTCGATCGTGTCTCCGACGTGGGTGGCATAGTCGTCCAGCCACGCACGCAGATGCAGATCGGCCCCGTCCTCGACGAGGAGGCGGACGATCTGGCCGTCGGTGCCACCCGTGATCCGGATGGTCCAGGTTCCCGGCACCGGGGCCAGGACGTCGAGCCGCTGGGCGGGAACCGTCGATCCGGGCATCATCGTGCCCCGCCGAATGGTGGATCGATCGGAAGTTCCGTCGTGCTTGCCGTCCGGAGAGACGGCGGTGATGGACCAGCGGTCCGAGCCGTCACCGGCGGGGAGCAGCTTGAGATGGTCGGTGACGGGGACTTCGACGGTGAAAACCGCAGTGTTGCCGACAAAGGTCGTTTCGTGGACCGAGTGCTGGGCCCGGGCTCCGTGGGTGGCCGGATCCGGCTCCCGAAGCCAGCCGCGATCCAGGTCGGCGGGGGGAGCGCCGATGTGCTTCACAGGGACATCGATCGTGGTCGATCCCAGAGCCAGGATGCAGGTGGTCAACAGCATGTCTTCTCTCGTTCCTGAGTATATCGGCCGGAGTGAAGAAACCATTACGGCCCAGCAAATGAAGGCCAAAAAGACACCGGAGCACCGCATGGACACGGTGCCCCGGCGTCTGGATGTGTTCATTCAGAACGGCCATATGCAGCCGGCCTGTTCCGCGGCCAGTACGGCCGAACAGGCCAGTGATTGTGCCGCCCCGATGCAGCCGATCGTGTTGGCGCGGCCCCTCCACATCGGGCCGGGGTCCACGCCGAACCGTCGTTTGTAGTTTCGGCAACTCTTCTTGATCGCTTCGCAGCGACAGAGCGCGTCGTTGGTGGCTGCAGCCCAGACGCACTTCTTCCATCGGCAGAACGAGGCCCGCATGCATTCGGGGATGCCGCCATTGGCCTCGACCGGATTGCAGGCCGGTTCCGGACCGGGGTAGGCCTGGAGTGCGAGATGGCAATTGTAGAACCGATTGCAGATGCAGAACGGGCGGTACCGCGGAGCGGGATAGACGGGATCGCCGTTGGCATCGAGGCAGAACCGCTGAAATGGGGTCGGCCCGGGATTCGGTTGGGGAGTCGGCGGTGCCGTGTCGAGTCCTCCATCCTCCCGCAGATGAAGAAGAGTGCCTTCCAGATCCGTCATGGCTTCCTCCGAGAAGTCGATGGATTCCATTCCTTCGAAGAAGGAAGTGTTGATACTGGTCGGCAGC
>CAJWBW010000285.1:0-2538 GCA_913020415.1 uncultured Phycisphaerae bacterium
ATCACCGTGCCGGCCCCGGCCGAGCTCCCCGGCGAGCCGGTCGGCGAAGCCGAACTCCAGAAGAGCGATTCCGGTCTGCAGTGGTACGACGTCGTGGTCGGCGAAGGGGCTTCCCCCGCGGCCGACGATCGCGTGAAGGTCCACTACTCCGGCTGGCTCGTCAACGGCACCCCCTTCGATTCATCGAAGAACAGCGGCGTGCCCTTCACCGTCGACATGCGTGGCGGCGTGATCCCCGGTTGGCTGGAGGGACTCAAGACCATGAAGGTCGGCGGTACGCGGAAGCTGATCATTCCGCAGCAGCTGGCCTACGGCTGGAATCCCCGCCCGGGCAGTCCGATCCCTCCGGGAGCGACGCTGATCTTCGATGTCGAGATGCTCGAGATCGTGGACGAGGATGCCCCGGCGGACAGCGGCGGAGGCAAGTAATCGGTTCCACATGATCCGATGCCTGCTCTTCATCCTGCTGTGGGGCCTCGCCGGCTGCACGGCCGGGCCGCATCCCCAGGCGCGTCCGCTGTTCAACGGCACCGATCTCTCGGGCTGGCAGGGGTTGGTCGGCAATCCCATCAGTCGGGCGAAGATGACGCCCGAGGAACTCGCGACGGCCCAGGCGACCGCGGACGCGTCGATGCGCGAGCACTGGACGGTCGAGGACGGCGTGATCGTGTTCGACGGCAAGGGGGACAACCTCGTCACCGTCGATGACTTTGGGGACTTCGAACTCTGGGTCGACTGGAAGATCGAACCTCGGGGCGACAGCGGCATCTACCTGCGTGGCAGTCCGCAGGTCCAGATCTGGGACGACAAGATCGGATCCGGGGGCTTGTACAACAACCAACGGGGGCGATCCAAGCCGCTGGTGGTCGCGGATCGTCCGGTCGGTGAATGGAACACCTTCCACATCGTCATGGACGGCGAACTGGTCACGGTCCGCCTGAACGACGAGCTGGTCGTGGATGCCGTCCGGTTGGAGAACTACTGGGACCGATCGATCCCGATCTTCCCGCGTGGTCCGATCGAACTGCAGAACCACGGCAACACGCTCTACTTCCGCAACATCTGGATCCGGGAGCGGTGAATCGCCCAGGAAGCCGCGATGCTCGAGCGGAACAGGGACCGTTCGAGCCCTCCACCCCCCGGATCGCGCGGACTCAGCCGATGCGTGCTCCGTCCCCGTCGTCTTCGAAGAAGTGGATTCCACGATCCTCGACGGCGAAGCTGGCTTCGTCGCCCTCGCGTCCCTCGTAGTGTCCACGGACCCGACTGACGAGTTCGTGTTCTCCGCAGCGGAGCACGAGGTCGGTGCAGTCCCCGTACTGTTCGATGACCTTCACCACCGCGGGGAATCCACGCGCGGCGGGTGTGATCGCGTCGGGGCGCAGCCCGAGGACGCATGCACGATCGGGCCCGGCACAGGGAAGCGTGATGTCCGGCCCGCCGTCGACGACGAAGGTCGCATCTCCTCCCCGTCCCGGCAGGAAGTTCATCGAAGGGGTGCCGATGAAGCCGGCCACGAACCGGTTCGCGGGTCGATCGTAGATCGCCATGGGGGTGTCGCACTGCTGCACGACCCCGTCCTTCATCACCACCAGCCGATCTCCCAGACTCATCGCCTCCTCCTGGTCGTGGGTGACGTAGACCATGGTGGCATGCATCGAACGGTGCAGGACCCGCAGTTCGGCCCGCATCTGCAGTCGCAGTTTCGCGTCCAGGTTCGAAAGCGGCTCGTCGAGCAGGAACACCTTCGGATCCCGGACCAGCGCCCGACCGAGCGCCACCCGCTGACGCTGGCCGCCCGAGAGTTCCCGCGGGTGGCGGTCGAGCAGTGCATCGATTCCGAGGGTCGTGGCCGCCTGCTGCACGTGGTCCCGGACGTGTTCGAGTTCCGCCCGTCGCCGCTTCGCGTACGCCGGCGAGCACAGCGCCCGCAGACGACTCCGGTGCGCACGGCGGCGGTCGATGCCGAAGGCGAGGTTGGCCCGGACCGTCATGTGCGGATACAGGGCGTAGTCCTGGAAGACCATTGCGATGTCGCGATCGCGGGCGGGGACGTCGTTGACGACCCGGTCGTCGATGTGGATGTGTCCGTCGCTGATGGATTCGAGCCCCGCGAGCATCCGCAGGGTCGTCGACTTGCCGCAGCCCGAGGGTCCGACCAGCACGATGAACTCGCCGTCGCGGATGGTCATCGAGAATCGGTCGACGGCCCGGACGCCGCCGTCGTACACCTTCGTCACGTTGTCGAATCGAACGTCTGCCATGGTCAGCCCTTGACGGCCCCCTTGCCCAGGCCTTCGATGAAGTGCTTCTGGGCTGCGAAGAAGAGAATGATGCATGGAATCATCGTCACCACCGACAGTGCCATCAAGAGGTGGACGTCCTTGATTCCATTGAACTGGTTGCGGAACGAGTTCAGCGCCACGGCGAGCGTGGCCTGATCCTCCGAGTGCAGGTAGATCAGCGGGGTCATGAAGTCGTTCCAGACGAAGATGAAGGTGAACACCGCGGTGATCGCCGTTACCGGCTTGCACATCG
>CAJWBW010000286.1:0-2492 GCA_913020415.1 uncultured Phycisphaerae bacterium
CCGGTTCCAGTGACTTCAACTGGGAGCGGGCGGGCTGATTGACCACGATCCTGGCCTCGTCGCTGGGCGCCGGGTAGCCGAGTCCGAACCGCATCAGGAACCGGTCCAGCTGGTTCTCGGGCAGCGGATAGGTGCCTTCGAACTCGTAGGGATTCTGGGTTGCGATCACGATGAACGGCTGGGGCAGTGATCGGGTCGTCCCGTCGATGGAGACCGATTCCTCGTTCATCGCCTCCAGCAGGGCCGACTGCGTCCGGGGTGTCGTCCGGTTGATCTCGTCGGCGACGATGATGTTGTTGAACACCGGACCGGGCTTGAAGTCGAACTCCTGTCGCTCGCGGTCGAAGATCGTCACGCCGGTGATGTCCGAAGGCAGCAGGTCGGGCGTGCACTGGATCCGTGCGAAGGTCCCCCGCAGCGAGCGGGCCAATGCGCTGGCGAGAACGGTCTTGCCGACTCCCGGGACGTCCTCCACCAGGATGTGACCGCGTGCGATCAGGCAGACCAGCAGTCGATCCACCGCGGTGGTGTTCCCCATGTAGACCGACGTGATGTTCTGCCGCAGTCGCTGCAGCGTCTCGTTCGGCATGTCCGGCTCCTGTGGTGCTTGTTCCCGGGTGCGGAAGTCTAGCACACGACCCCGCCTGCAACCCTGTACGATCGAACCTCATGCCACGGGCCAAGGAATCATCCATCATGCTCGGTGCGGACGGCCCCGAGTCGCTTCGCGATCGTCGAATTGACCGTTCGTTCCGCTGCGTCGGCTGCGGGTACGACCTGCAGGGCCTCGAAGCGATGGGCGTGTGTCCCGAATGCGGAATGTCGATTCGGCGATCCATCCGCGAGACCATCGACCCCACGGTCCATTCCCTTCCGGAGATCAAGTCTCCCGCCACGGTGGCGAAGGGGTTGCGCCTCTTTGCATGGGGGATGTCGGTGTCCGTGCTGGGCCTGATCGCGGGAGGCGTCCTGCAGCACCAGCCGCTCGAATGGAACGACGTGTTTCCGTTCCAGCCCGACACCTGGCCGCGTTCGGTCCGGAACATGATCGCCGTCGGCAACGTGTTGTTCCTGGTCGGAATCCTTGCGGCGTGCACGACCATCGTCGGTCTGGTCTGGATGCGGCCGCTGGCCGTGTCGCAGCGGACCACCCGATCGGCACGGATGCTGGTTCGACTCTTCATCGGGTGCGGTCTCTGGACCATCGGTCTGCTGCTGCTGTTCGATCGGCTGCCGGGGACCTCGTTCGAGGTGCTGGCGAGCAAGGCGCTCGAGACCCGCAACAAGGAGGTCGTCATCGACACGATCATGAACCGGTTCCTCCTGGAACTCCTGCCGCTGGTGGGAGGCTGCATCGTGCTGTTGGGGATCAGGAGCTTCTTCGGTGAACTCGGCCGGCGAAGTCGCGAGTTCCGAACCGCAACCAGCAAGCGTCAGAAGGTGATCGACGTGCTCGTCGCCATGGGGATCTGGGTGGTGGGGGCATTGCTGCAGTTGATCGGAGCCATCGAGCGGCAATCCGCTCTCGTGACGCTGGGGACGGTCGTTCGCTTCATCTCCGGCCTGCTGGTGGTGATCGGCATCGTCTATCTGATGATGAACCTCCTGTGGATCGCCCGGGCTCTGGCCTCGCCGCCGCCCAGACTCACCTCCCTGCTGACGGCTGCGGGTCGCCCCGGTCCCTCCGATTGAACCTGCCACCTTGGCAGGATTTCCCCACCATTCCATCCGATCCGGCCATGCAAGCCGGGTGTCCGGGCCCCGCACCCTCGGTGGGGGCCCTCCCAGGGCCGAATTCCCCTCCGTCGATTCGGTGGTGAATTGGCGCAGAGTTTGATCCTCTTCGCGGGGGACGGTGCACCCGCATCGTCCCGGAAGGGTCCGGCCGCCGGGCCCGGGAAGAACGAAGAAGTACCCATCGCAGGAGTCACAGCCAATGGGCGTCAAGGAACTGGCCTTCGACAGGGAGGCACGCATGTCCCTGCTCCAGGGAGTCGAGAAACTCGCCAGCGCGGTCAAGTCGACCCTCGGCCCGCGTGGCCGCAACGCAGTGCTCGACAAGAGCTGGGGCGGACCCACCGTTACCAAGGACGGCGTGACCGTCGCCGAGGAGATCGAACTGCGGGACTCCGTCGAGAACATGGGGGCCCGGCTTGTCCGCGAGGCGGCGTCCAAGACCAGCGACAAGGCGGGTGACGGAACGACGACCGCCACGGTGCTGGCCGAGGCGCTGTTCCGTTCCGGTCTCAAGCACATCGGCGCCGGCGTGGATGCCAACGCGCTGGTGCGTGGAATGCGTGAAGGTGTCTCGACGGTCGTCGAATGCATCGAGTCGCTCGCCCGACCGGTCGAGGACAAGATCAAGGCCGTGGCGACCATCTCCGCCAACAACGATCCCGAGATCGGGGCCATCATGGCCGAGGCGTTCGAGAAGGTCGGCAAGGACGGCGTCATCACCGTCGAAGAGGGCAAGGGACTCGAGACCAACATCG
>CAJWBW010000287.1:0-2451 GCA_913020415.1 uncultured Phycisphaerae bacterium
GGCGGTTCCCCAACTCGTGTTCACCGATCCCAACGTCGCCTGATGCGGCGAGCTCCAGCCGGGCGACGACACGTGCGTCACGTCGATTCCCTGGGGCCATTCCGGTCGGGCCGTGGGCATGGATGCCGCCACCGGAGTCACCATGCTCCACTGGGAACGAAACACGGAACTCGTCCTCGGAGTGGGACTCTGCGGAGCGGACGCCTGCGAACTGATCGAAACCGCCGTGCTGGCGATCGAACTCGGGGCGACGCTCGAGGATCTCGCGGCCGTGGTGCCGGCCCATCCCACCCGCAGTGAACTGCTCGGGGAAGCGGCCCGCGCCGCCCGGTCGGGAACGCCGAACGGATGAAGCCCTTCGTCATCGTCTGCATCCTGCTTCAGATCGTCGCCTTTCCGGTACTTCTGGTCTGGGTGATCAAGACCGACAGTCCGATCGCCGTCGTCCTGCTGATCGTGGTGAGTACGCTGGGATCGCTCGGCATCGGAGCCGCGTGCATGCATTTCACCTGGAACTCGACCATGCGCACATGGCCACCGCAGGAGCCGGCTCCCGATGCGATCCGGCGCAACTTCCAGAGCTTCTCGCTGGGACTGATCAATCTCGGCTGGTCGGTCCACGTGGCCGCGGACCGGCAGCATCTGCATCTTCGCCCGGCGACCCCGGTGCGATGGCTGGGGGCCGCCTCCGCCAGCATTCCGTGGCAGGCCATGCAGCCGCTGGGCGGCCGGCGCGGCACGGCGGTGCGACTCGGGAACCACACCATGATCGCGCCCCGGTGGTGCGTGGAACTGGTGGCACCCCATTCCGACTGATCAGTTCTTGTTGGCTTCCTTGGTCTCGTACAGCACGTCGGGCACGCGGACTCGGTCCGGTTCAACCGCGCGGAGCGGCTCGACCTCCTGCCCGGTCGCCAGATGGCGGGCGGCCAGATGGTGGTAGACGTCGGTGCCCCGGCTCTTCCAGCCGATCTCCCGGTCGGACAGTTCACGAATGACCTTGGCGGGCGTGCCCGCCACGAGCGTGTTGGGCGCGATCTCGGTGCCTTCCTTCACGAAGGCGAGGGCACCGACGATGCTGTTCTCACCGACCACGACGTCGTCCATGAGCACCGCATTCATTCCGATCAGCGCGTTGCGGCCGACGCGACAGCCGTGCAGGACAGCGCCGTGTCCGACGTGCCCGTCCTCTTCGACCACCACGTCCTTGCCCGGAAAGCAGTGCACCACGCAGGTGTCCTGGATGTTGCTTCCCTTCTTCATCTCCAGACGCCCGATGTCACCGCGGAGCACCGCGTTGGGACCGACGAGGCATCCTTCACCGACGATGACGTCACCGATGAGCACCGCGGTCGGATGCACGAAGGCCGTGGGATGCACGACCGGAGTCAGTCCTTCGTACGCATAGCACGGCATCAGACGGTCGCCTCCACCGGCGCGGGGGCTGGAATGCGCGAGGCCGCGATGCGGAACCGGTTGGCCACGAAGGCTGCGTCGCAGAGCGTGGCGTTGCCCGCGGGGTTGGCACCCGACACATGGAAATCACTGAAGGCCGCGGACTGATTGACGTAGATCTGCCCCGAGAGATTGCAGGACAGGGCGACGCCGGCATCGGCCATCGCATCCTCCGCCGCGGCGATGATGTCGTCATCGAGCGAATGAAGACCGCAGGTCAGAGCACCCAGTCGGGCCGCGGCGCCGGAGGCGAGTTCGATGCTGCGGGCGGTGTCGCGGGTGCGGACGATGTAGATGATCGGGCCGAAGCATTCCTGCTGGTAGAGCGGCTCGTCCCCCTCCTCGACCTGGATGACGACCGGCGAACAGGTCCGGGCCTCCGGGAACACCTCGTTGTCGATCGGACCTCCTTCCCGAAGCACCGTTCCGCCGGCCCGACGGGCCGCGTCCACCCGGCCGACGGTGGCCGGATTCTGAACGGCGCCGAGGATCTCGGTGGCACGGGCGGGCTCCGACAACAGCCAGTCGATTCCCTTGACGATCGCCGCCGCAACCTCGTCGAAACCGAGACGTCCTTCGGGCGTCGCGATGCCATCGGCGGGGATGTAGATGTTCTGCGGGGTGGTGCACATCTGACCGGAATAAAGACACAGCGAGAAGGCGAGGTTGCCGCTCACGGCCCGCATGTCGGCCACGCCGTCGAGAATCATCGAGTTCACCCCGGCTTTCTCGGTGAACACGACGGCCTGCCGGGCGTTCGACTCGACCCAGTCCCCGAACTCGTTGCCGCCGGTGTAGTCGACGATGCGGACGGCGGGCACCAACGCGGCATGGTCGACGGGCGGCGTGTTCTGCAGAGTGGGCAGCGGCGCCGCGCTGCTCAGCGGCTCAAGCAGCCAGCGCCAGTCCGTGGGCTTGGCCTCACCCCGGGTCTGCGCGAGGAGCTTGGTGCGCTCCTGCTCCGGGATCGCCTTGAGCTTCGGCAGGAGCCGGCCC
>CAJWBW010000288.1:0-2436 GCA_913020415.1 uncultured Phycisphaerae bacterium
GTCGTACCACTGCAGACCGGAATCGCTCTTCTGGAGTTCGGCTTCGCCGACCGGATCGCCGGGCAGCTCGGCCGGGGCCGGCACGGTGATGAACTGATCGACGCCCATGAGGGCGATGTCGAACACGACCGGAGCGCCCTGTGCCATCTGCTGGCTGGGGACGGTCTTGGAACTGGCCCAGATCTTGCGCGTATCACCCACGCGCTGTCCGGACAATGCTTCCTGCCAACCCGGGAACACCATCTTGTCGTCGAGCGGAATCACCATCTCGCGACTGAGCAGCAGGTGACCGTGATCGCCGTGCATGTTCCAGGCGGTCATGGTGATCGAAACCGCCTGCGTGTCATCCGTGATGGCGGCGGGTGGCGCTTCGCCTTCCGCCACCTCCGCCACACTGATGTCCGCAACCCAGTACTCGGGATGGTCCTTGAGCGGCTTCATGGTCTCGTTCAGCGGAACGCCGCCGGGCAGGTGCGCAATGATCGGGCCCTTGGACGGGGCCGGCTCGGGATCGGACGCGACTTCGGGCGTCGGCTCGGAGGCGGGTTCCGGTTCGGGGGTCGGCTCCGGAGTGGGAGCGGGATCAGCCGCGGGTTCGGGAGCGGACGCGGGTTCGGGAGCGGACGTGGTCGAAGGTTCCGTGTTGGACTCCGACGCCGCGGTGGACGCGGCGGTCGCCGACGACGGTGCGGCCTTGTCGCAGCCGATCAGGAGAAAGCTGGTGCCGGCCAGAAGCAGGAGGGTGGTCTGAAATCGATGCATGGTCTGAATCCTCGATGGTGATTGCCGCAAGTCGTACGTCGCCTGCGTCCCGAAGTTCGGCAAGGGTACCGCGCAGGGCGTGGATGTGAAAAAGCCCCCGCGTCGCAGTGACGCGGGGGCTTGGAATCACGAAAGAATCCCGATCAGGCGACGGAGGCCGCCATCTCTTCGGCCTTGCGCTTCGCGTCGTCGAGGTTCCCGACGTACATGAAGGCGGACTCGGGCAGATCGTCGCCTTCGCCCTCGCAGAGACGCTCGAAGGAGTCGATGGTGTCCGCCAGGGACGTGGTGACACCGGGGAAGCCGGTGAACTGTTCGGCCACGTAGCACGGCTGGCTGAGGAACCGTTCGATTCGACGGGCACGGTTGACGACCAGCTTGTCGTCCTCGGCCAGTTCATCGACGCCCAGAATGGCGATGATGTCCTGGAGATCGCGATACCGCTGCAGGATCTGCTGCACGCGGCGGGCACAGTTGTAGTGCCGCTCGCCCAGCACCTGCGGGTCGAGGATGCTCGAGGTCGAGGACAGCGGATCCACGGCGGGGTAGATGCCCTTCTCGGCGATGCCACGCTCGAGGACCACGAAGGCATCGAGGTGGGTGAACGCCGTCGCGGGGGCGGGGTCGGTCAGGTCGTCTGCAGGCACGTAGATGGCCTGCACCGAGGTGATCGCACCCTTGTCGGTCGACGTGATCCGCTCCTGCAGCTCGCCCATCTCCGTCGAGAGGGTCGGCTGGTATCCCACGGCGGAGGGCATTCGGCCCAGCAGAGCGGAGACCTCGGAGCCGGCCTGGGTGAACCGGAAGATGTTGTCGACGAAGATCAGGGTCTCCTTGCCCGATGCGTCACGGAACTCCTCGGCCATGGCGAGACCGGAGAGGGCGACGCGGAGACGCGACCCGGGAGGCTCGTTCATCTGACCGAACACCATCGCCACCTTGTCGATGACGTGGGCGGTGTTGCCGTTCTCATCGGTGTACTCGGCCTCCTGCATTTCACGCCAGAGGTCGTTGCCCTCACGGGTTCGTTCGCCGACTCCGCAGAACACGGAGTAGCCACCGAACTCACGGGCGACACGGGCGATCATCTCCTGGATGATGACGGTCTTGCCGACACCCGCTCCGCCGAAGAGACCGATCTTGCCACCACGAACGAACGGGCAGAGCAGATCGACGACCTTGATGCCGGTCTCGAGGATCTCGGTCTTGGGGTTCAGGTTCTCGAGCTTGGGCGGCGCGGCGTGAATCGGACGACGGTTCTCCGTCGCAACGGGACCACGCTCGTCGATGGGATCACCAAGCAGGTTGAACACGCGACCGAGCACTTCCTCGCCCACGGGCACCTTCACCGGAGCACCGGTGTCGATGCAGGCCTGACCTCTGGTCATGCCGTCGGTCGAACCGAGCGAGACGCATCGGACGTCTCCGCCGCCGAGGTGCTTGCTGACCTCGCCGAAGAGCGTGCTCTTGACACCGTCGACCTGAAGATCGACGGTGACTGCGTTGTAGAGATCCGGAAGATCATCCTCGGGAAACCTTGCGTCGAAGGTGGATCCGATCACCTGGACGATGGTGCCAGTACTGGCCATGAGCAGGTCCTCTCTGCACTTGGGTTAACGGGGCCCGGGGGGGCCGGACGAGCCGCACAGGATAGTCTCCCGGAAGGTCCCTGCC
>CAJWBW010000289.1:0-2434 GCA_913020415.1 uncultured Phycisphaerae bacterium
CGTCGGGCCACCTCCTCCGCAGCGTCGAAGTACTTCTCCAGCAGGAGCGGGGGCAGGGACAGCACGTCGGCGGTCGTGTCGAACCCCTCGCCGACCCCGTCCGCGGGAAAGCGATCGGCGACATCGATCTCCACGTCGAACAGATGACGGACGATCCGCTGGTACTCGACGTTGTTCAATCGGCGCGGACCCACTCGTCCGGGCGATGCGGCCGCACGGGCCAGCGGCTCGATGCGACCTTCGACCCACTGCTGCATCTGGTGATAGACGTCGTCGGTGGGCCGGTCGAAATGCGTCGGCGGCATGTCACGGGAGCGCAGTCTGGTCCGGATCGCCAGCCAGGCCTCCGAATCCGCCGGATCGCTGGCGGCCAGCACCTGCTGCAGATCGAGACCGCCCATCGCGACACCATCGCCGTGGCAGTCGAAGCAGTACTGCTGGAATGTCGGGAGGGGTGTTGCCCCAATCGACGATGCGAGAACCAGAAACAGCATGACCACGAGACTACCACCGACCGGGCCGTGGTAGGCTGGAGAACCTCGATGAAAGGAAGAGCAATGCGACTCCTACTGGGCAGCGGCGGTTTCAGGACCGAGGAACGACGGGCGATCTACCGTGAGCGCATGCGTTCCCATTTCGGCGACATCGAACGGATCCTGTTCGTACCGTGGGCGTTGCACGATCACGACCGCTACGTGGCACTCATGCACGAGAAGGGCCTGGATGCCGGCTACGTGCTGGAAGGCATTCACACCTTCGATGATCCGATCACCGCCGTGGAGTCGTGCGAGGGCATCTACATCGGAGGTGGAAACACCTTCCGTCTGACGGCCGACCTCCACCGCCACGGCGTGCTCGAGACGATTCGAACCCGGGTTCGCGGGGGACTCCCGTACATGGGCGTCAGCGCGGGAACCAACGTCGCCTGCCCGACGATGCAGACCACCAACGACATGCCGATCACCATGCCGGCCTCGTTCGAGGCGCTCGGACTCGTCCCCTTCCAGGTGAACGCCCACTACTACGACGGACAGATCCACGTGAAGTCGGGCGGTGGATTCGTCGAACACTTCGGTGAGACGCGGGACGATCGCATCCGCGAGTTCCACGAGATGAACGAGACACCGGTCCTGGGCCTCTGGGAAGGCGGCCTGCTGGAGATCGACGACGCTTCGATCTCCCTCGTCGGTTCCGCCGCCAGACTCTTCCGACGCGGCGATCAGCCGCTGGATGTCGAGGACGGCGCCGATCTCTCCCACCTGCTGAGCTGAGGATCCGGCTCATCCGATGCATCACCGGCGGCGATGAAGAGCAGCCCGACTCCGACGACCGCGATCACGGCGCCGAGGACGGCCCGGGGCGAGATCGTCTCCCCTTCGACCACCTTGGCGACCGGCAGGATAAAGATGGGTGACAGACTCATCAGCGTCGCCGCAATGCCCGCGTCGATGCGGTCGATCGAGACGAGACTCAACCAGACCCCGAGTACGGGACCGAAGACGGCACCGACGATGATCAGCGTCGAGACGAGTCCGACTCCACGCGATGGCGACGATTCACCGGTCCCCCGATCGATGCGTCGGGTCCCCAGCAGCGCCGCCATGAGCAGCGTCGCCGACACGGTGCCGAGGATCATGCGGACGTACGTCGCCGTCCACGGATCGATCGTCTCCCCCCCGATTCCCTCCATGCCGAGCTTGGCGAGGATCAGTCCCACCGCCTGTCCGATCCCGCCGAGGAATCCAAGGAACACACCGCGGGCGGGATTGGGATAGGTCCGGCCGTCGTCATCGCCGCGACGTTCACCCACGACCCATGCGATGCCGCCGAGCGTGACCACGATGCCGAGCATCGCGAGCCAGCCCAGTGGCTGGTCGAGCACCGGCCACGCGATGATCGCGGTCAGCGCCGGTGCGACCGTCATCATGAGCGTACTGATGCGGGGACCGGCATCAACGAGCGCACGAAAGAGGAACTGGTCTCCCAGCGCCAGTCCGATGACTCCGGAGAGACCGAGGTACCACCACGACGACGTGGGAACGTCGGGCCACCACGATCCGAACAGGACCCCGTGCACGATCACGAGGATCGCCAGGGCCGCCCAGAGCCGGGTCACGTTGACCACGGTCGCACCGACTCGACGCCCCGCTTCGGTGAAGGCCATCGCGGTGATGACCCAGCAGGAGGCCGCACCGATCGCCGCGAGTTCACCGATCACCGCCGAGGACCTCCGTCGCATTCAGATGATCGAGCATGAATGCGTATTCGAAGGCGATCTCGCGGAGGTAGTCGTAGCGGCCACTGGATCCACCGTGGCCGGCGCCCATGTTGGTCTTCAGAAGGAGCATCGAATCGCCGGTGGCACGATCACGCAACCGCGCCGTCCATTTCGCCGGCTCCCAGTAGTGCACCCGGGGATCGTTCAGTCCGGCCG
>CAJWBW010000290.1:0-2429 GCA_913020415.1 uncultured Phycisphaerae bacterium
CGGCATCACGATCCAGTCGGCCGCCACGACCTGCCCGTGGGACTTCCACGGCACCACCTACACGGTCAACCTGATCGACACGCCCGGCCACGTCGACTTCACCATCGAGGTCGAGCGGTCGATGCGAGTGCTCGACGGAGCCGTGACCGTGTTCGACGGCAAGGAGGGCGTGGAGGCCCAGTCCGAGACGGTCTGGCGACAGGCCGATCGCTACGGCGTCCCCCGACTGTGCTTCATCAACAAGATGGACAAGGTCGGTGCGGACTTCGAGTTCAGCTTCAAGTCCATCATCGATCGACTCGGTGCCAATCCCATCGCCGTCCAGATTCCCATCGGAGCCGGCGACGAACTGGAGGGCCTGATCGACCTGATCGAGATGCGGGCCTTCTACTTCGACAGCGGAGAGCTCGGTGCCGTGGTCGAGGAACGCGACATTCCCGATTCGATGGCCGACACCGCCGCCCAGTGGCGTCACCAGATGCTCGAATCCATCGCCGAACTCGATGACGAGTTCATGGAGCAGTATCTCGAGGACGAAGACTCGGTCGACATCGACTCGATTCGTCGCGTCCTTCGTGCCGGAACCCTCGCTCAGTCATGCACGCCGACCTTCTGCGGATCGGCCCTGAAGAACATCGGCATCCAGCGTCTGCTCGACGGCGTCATCCACTTCCTGCCCAACCCCACGGAGGTCCCCGACGTCGAAGGCACCGATCCCGCCGACGAGGACAAGAAACTTAGCCGCCCCAGCGACCCCTCCGCCCCCTTCTCGGGCCTGGTGTTCAAGGTCGTCTCCGATACGCACGGCGATCTCACCTACTGCCGGATCTACTCCGGAGTGCTCAAGCAGGGAAGCCGGGTCCTGAACCCGGTGAACCGCAAGAAGGAGATCATCTCCCGCATCTACGAGATGCATGCCAAGGACCGCGAGGCGCTGGACGAGGCGTCCGCCGGTCAGATCGTGGCCATCATCGGCCTGAAGAACTCGGTCACCGGCGACACGCTGTGCGATCAGGGCGACCCCGTCATCCTGGAACGGATGCACTTCCCGGATCCGGTGATCTCGATGTCGATCGAACCGATGACGACCGACGACAAGAAGAAGCTCGCCGAGGCACTGGGCACGATCATGCGGGAAGATCCGTCGTTCCGATCCCGCTACAACGAGGACACCGGTGAAACCATCATCTCGGGCATGGGCGAACTCCACCTGGAGATCGTCAAGAACAAGCTTGTCCGCGACATGAAGATCGGTGTCAACATCGGCACGCCGCGCGTCAGCTACCGCGAGACCATCATGGGAACCGCCACCGATGTGCGTGGAAAGTTCGTCAAGCAGACCGGTGGTCGCGGCCAGTACGGCGACGTCGTCCTCAGCGTCCAGCCCATCACCGCCGAGGAGGCGGAGGAGCAGGAACTGAAGATGAAGGACGGCATCGCCTTCGTCGATTCGATCAAGCAGGGCGTGATCCCGCGGGAGTACATCCCATCGGTCGAGACCGGCATCCGGTCCGCGGCCGTCTCCGGCATTCTCGGCGGCTACCCCATGGTCAACGTGAAGGCCGAACTCGTATTCGGTTCGTACCACGACGTGGACTCGAGTCAGGTCGCATTCGAGCAGGCCGGAGCGCTGGCGTTCCGGGAGGCATGTTCCGAAGCCGGTCTCACCCTGCTCGAGCCCATCATGCGGGTGGAGATCACCACGCCCGAGGACTTCTTCGGCCCCATCAGCAGCGACCTCGCCAGCCGACGTGGGCAGATCGTCGACTCCGAGATGCGGGGCAACACCCGCATCATCCACGCCGACGTCCCCCTGTCGGAGATGTTCGGGTACACCACGGTCCTTCGCGGCATGAGCCAGGGCCGGGCCTCCAGTTCAATGGAACCGAGCGAATACCGCATCATGCCGCCGAATCTCACCGAGGAGATTCTGGCCAAGACGTGAACCCCCTTCTTCTCTCACGCACCCTCGATCCCCCAATCCACCGGGACACGACTCCGTGTTCTGGTAGGTTGGGGGATCGTCACATTCGTACGGAACCTCCCCATGGCCCGATGCCCGACCACAACTGAGATCGACATCCAGCATCTGGATCGCGCCGCGCGACGGGGAGTGCGTGGGCACGGACTGGTGGAACCCAATCCGATGGTGGGCTGTGTGGGACTGGATGCGGAGGGAACTCCCGTCGGCGAAGCCCATCATCGTGTCGCCGGTGGACCCCATGCGGAACGATTGCTGATCGATCGGTTCGGCGCACGACTCCGCAACGGGACGATCTACATCACCCTCGAACCCTGCACCCACCACGGCCGTACGCCACCGTGCAGCGATGCGATCATCGACGCGGGGATCCGCCGGGTGGTGATCGGCTGCCTGGATCCCAACCCGGAGGCCGCGGGTGGGGTGGAACTGCTCCGATCCGCGGGCA
>CAJWBW010000291.1:0-2425 GCA_913020415.1 uncultured Phycisphaerae bacterium
AGCGAATCGGCTCCTCGACGTGGATCCAGTCGGGCCTGGTACAGGACTTCATCCGCGATCCAGTTGCCCACCCCCGCGGCAAAGGATTGATCGAGCAGTAGTCCCTTCAGGGTGACCCGCCGTCCGCCGATCCGTTTCGCGAACGCCGCGGCCGTGGGCATCGAAAGAAGCGGATCGAACCCGAGTTTCGACAGGGGGGGTTCTTCACGCGGTGTCTGCCGCATTTTGATGCGGCCGAATCGACGTGCACTGGTCATCGCCAGTCGCCCACCGTCGTCGAACTCGAGCTGGATCTTCCAGAACCTCGGCGGCCAGTCGGATCCGGGATCGATGCCCGATTCCAACTGCAGATGGTTTCCCTCGGGGACATGAAAGGCCCCCGTCATGCCGAAGTGGAAGAGCGGCATCGGGGGCTGATCCAGTTCGAACCACAGCTGCTTGCCGAGGCGTTCCACCGAACGGACCGTGCGTCCCGTGAGCCGGCGGGCGAGGGTACGCGGAGCGATCCCGTCGATGACGATGCGGTCGTCGGCGCATCGCACCCGTCGGATCACGCGTCCCTCCGCGACTTCGGCCGCCATGCGGCGACCACGTTCGACTTCTGGCAGCTCCGGCATGGTGGAAACAGTAGCCGCGGCCCCGATCTCCAGCACCATTTACAATGAGAAATATGCATCGTCTCCTCGTCATGCTGCTTCCGATGGTCCTCCTCGGGTGTGACAAGTCGGATCCACCGGCCGTCGGTTCCGACGATGGGCTGCCGAACCTGCAATGCGTGGATTCCACCATGCAGATCTGGGTCGGGGGACACCCGCATCCCGGACGGGGCGACGCGGCGATGGATCGACTCGGGATTCGATCGATCATCGTGGTCGATGCGCCGCCACCGGTCGATCCATCCCGTCCGGCCGTCCACTTGCCGTTGAAGTATTCGGGGATCGATGAGCGGGAGGCGAGCCAACTGGCCTACCTGCTGACCACCTTGGAACGCCCGATCTACATCCACTGCCACCACGGAACCAATCGGGCTCCCGCGGCCGCTGCGATCGGACTGATCGGCACCGGTGAGCTGACCGCGGCGGAGGGACTGGGACTGCTAGATCGTTCGGGGACCAATCCGTCCTTCGGCGGGCTGTTCGAGGCCGTTCGCACGGCGACACCGATTCCGAACGACCGACGCGAGCCCTACGACGGATCGGACGCCACGGTGGACGACTTCGCGCTGTCCATGTCCGACGTCGATGAGGTCTTCGCCCGTCTCGAAGGTGCATCCGATCGCGGGTGGACGGATACGCAGTCCCCGGCGGATGCCGCGGAGCTGGTGGACCTTCTCCGGGTCTCGCTCGACCGAACCGCATTGAACGAGGACCAGATCTTCCGTCGGCTTTCCGAAGGAAGCATCGCACGGGCCACGGCACTCGAGGATGCGCTGGTGCAGGGGGATCGCACCGCGGCCCTGCGGCAGATGAAGAGTCTGACCGCCACCTGCCGCGCCTGCCACGACCGGTTCAGGAACTGACTCCATCCGGTTCGAAGTCGTCGTCGGCCATCTCGAAGAAGTCGAACTCGAACGCCGGACTGACCGTGCAGCCCACGAGGGTCCATTCGCCCAGCGACCGGGCGGACTGCCAGGCGTCCGGCGGCACGATGGCCTGGGGCGTCTCCTCCTGGAACAACCCGGGGCCCAGGGTGTGGCGACGCACCGGACGACCGTCCTCGCTGACCAGCAGTTCCAGCGGAGCGCCTTCGTAGAAGTGCCAGATCTCCGTGGCGTCGATGCGGTGCCACCGGGACCGTTCCCCGGCACGCAGGAGAAAGAGGATGGCGGTGCCGCTGCCGCGGCCGCCGTCGGCGGGTCGATCCCGCCAGGTCTCACGATAGAAACCGCCTTCGGGATGGGGTTTCAGCCCCAGTCGGGCGATGATCTCGTGGGCCGGCGGCAGGGTGTTCGATGCGTTCACGTGTCCTCGCCCGGTGCCGGAGTGGGGGGGATCGGATCGGTTTCCTGCAGGGGCACGATCTGTTCGATGGTGCCGCCCTTGTCGCTGATGTAGCGAAGCGTCACCGGCTCGTCCCCTTCGACGAGAAACCGGAACAGACGTGTTCCGTTGGACCCCACGCCCTGTTCGTTGCGGATCCGATGCGGTCGGTGCTGATCGTCCGGAATGCTCATCCCGGACCACGGTGTGAACGAGTTCACTCCGCTGGATGCGACGACGCGCGTCGAATCTCCGGTGTCGCAGACCAGTTCGTCGGGGTGGCCGATGCGATGCCGACGTGCCCAGCCGAGGATGGTGGGGATGACCTTCGGATTCTCGACCTCGACGGTGATCTCCCAGAGACCGGCCGGTCCGCGTCGAACCTGGAGCATGCCCCATTCGACCAGGGGCATCTCGTCGGCGTGGTACATCGTGAAGGCGAAGTT
>CAJWBW010000292.1:0-2377 GCA_913020415.1 uncultured Phycisphaerae bacterium
GTGCAGATGCTCATCATCGTTCATGTGGTGATCTGGATCCTCAGTCGCGAATTCGGCTGGTTCGGTGGAGTGACGGTGACTCCCATCGAGCCGTCCGAGAGCATGGAGTTCGTCAAGCGCGGCACCATCAATGCGGGTCTGATCTTCTTCGTGCTGGCATTGCTCTCCACGCTGATCCTCGGTCGCTGGTTCTGCGGTTGGGGCTGCCACGTGGTGCTGTTGCAGGACGGGTGTCTGTGGATGCTTCGCAAGATCGGCATCCGGCCCCGTCCCTTCCGTTCCCGTCTGCTCATGTGGGCTCCGCTGGTGCTTGCCCTGTACATGTTCGTCTGGCCGGCGGTGCATCGGATGCTTCCGTTCCTGCCCGGGCAGGACGCGCCCTGGGAGCTCGGTCTTCATCTGACCACGTCCGACTTCTGGAAGACGTTTCCCGGGGTATGGATCGGGATCGTGTTCCTGTTCATCTGCGGCTTCATGACCGTGTACTTCCTCGGCGCGAAGGGCTTTTGCACCTACGGCTGTCCGTACGGCGGGTTCTTCGCGCCGCTGGACCGATTCTCGCCGGGTCGGATCCGGGTCACCGACGCCTGCCATCAGTGCGGTGACTGCACGGCGGTGTGTACATCCAACGTGCGGGTCCACGAGGAGGTGGGAACCTGGGGCATGGTGACGGATGCGGGATGCATGAAGACGATGGACTGCGTCGATACGTGTCCGAACGACGCCCTCTACTTCGGCTTCGGCAAGACGGCGGTCAAGCCGGAGGCCCGCCGGGAGCCCAAGCCGCGCCGGTGGGACGTCTCGATCACGGGCGAAATCGTCCTCGGCGTGGTCTTTCTGGCCGTCTTTCTCAGCTTCCGCGGGGCCTACGCATCGGTGCCGCTGCTGATGGCGATGGGCATCGCCTGCGTGCTCACGTACGTGTTCTTCCAGGGCTGGCGTCTGATCACGGACGACAATGTGCATCTCCACAAGCTGCGCATGAAGATCCAGGGTCGATTCCGATTCTCCGGGGTGGCCTACCTCTTCACGGCCGTCCTGCTCGTGGGCTT
Source organism: uncultured Phycisphaerae bacterium (assembly GCA_913020415.1). Classification (GTDB taxonomy): domain Bacteria; phylum Planctomycetota; class Phycisphaerae; order Phycisphaerales; family SM1A02; genus UBA854. The sequence goes on from CAJWBW010000292.1 coordinate 1,053, forward strand.
CACACTCCAGACCGGGGCCGTGAACTGGATCGGACACATGGGAATTCATTCCGCCCGCGAGGCGATGGCGACCATGGGGCCGTCCGGTCTGAGCGATTCCGGCCGTGTCTACGCCGAATCCGCTCTGGCCCGCTTCGACCTCGCCCGGTCCATCGGACTGACCACGGATCCCAATCACGACGTGGATGCGGTCCAGATGCATTTGCTGCTGGGACACTCCGCGGGGGTCGAGGAACGCATGCCGCGGCTGCTCAAGCGGTTCCCGTTCAACCTTCAGGTGCGAAATCTGGAGCTCGACTACCGTCTGGCCACCAACCCGATCGGGGTGGAGAACTACGTCGAATCGCTGGCCGCCGAGGACACGGAACTGCGCCCCCTGCGCATCCGCATCATGGAATGGCAGGTCGGACGAGGACAGATCGCCGATGCCGAAGCCTACGCCCGCTCGGCGCTGGCATCGGATGCCGAGGACGACGAAGTGCGTCTGCGACTGGCGATGCTGCTGATCCGGACCCAGCGGGTCGACGAAGGCGAGGAGAACGTCCGTCGCTATCTCGAGACGGTCCAGACCAACGGCAAGGCCTGGGCACTGCTCTCGGAGGCGTTGGCGTACCAGGGTCGGATCTCGGAGGCGGACCGAGCCATCGAACGGGCCCGGCAGCTGGATCGCAGCGCGATGGTGGCGAGGCAGGCGATGATGCACTACGTCCAGACGGGACGTCCGCAACTGGCCCAGGCCATCCAGAACGATCTGCAGTCGGGACGCACCGACTAGTCAGCCCGGCAGAGGACGTCGTACACGCAGCCCGCGTCCGGGCAGTTGCGCAGCCGACGACGGATTTCGGCATGACCGAGCCGCCGACTGATCGCGCCCAGGGCCTGGACGTGCAGGGTCGTGTTCCGGGTCGGTGAGACGAGCAGCACGACGAGATTGACCGCCTTTCCGTCACTCGCCTGAAAGTCGATCGCGGGGTCCGCGGTGCCGATGGCGGCGACGATTTGATCCATGTGTTCGCAGCGTCCGTGCGGTACGGCGATGCCGTCTCCGATGCCCGTCGACCGCTGCTGTTCACGGGCCCAGACCGCTTCGATGATCGTTTCCGCGTCATCGATGCGGCCGGTGGCCGCAAGATGGTGCACGAGCTCCGTGATCGCGCCCTGTGCATCCGTGGCCTGCAGATGGTGCACGATGCAGTCGGGGGTGATGAAGTCGGTGAGTGCAAGCATGGCGTATCTCGAATCCGGGGGAGGAGTCTAGTGATCCGTGCCCCGGATGAAAAGGCGCGGATGCCGATTCAGGTCCGCAGCAGGGCGACGTAGCCTCC
>CAJWBW010000293.1:0-2367 GCA_913020415.1 uncultured Phycisphaerae bacterium
TGCGATGACCGCCGCCCAGCGGAAGCCGCCGCGATTCATTCGCGATGCGAATCGGGAGAGGGTCCAGGCCTGAACAACGTTCAGAATGATCGCAACCAGAAGCACGATGCCGATCGGAAGCAGCATCTCGTCCCGGGCGTCCAGAAAGGCGACCACGTGGTCCCACCACGACTCGGATGCCGGGGCCGCGGCGGTGTCGGTGGATGATGCGGGGTTCGTTGTATCATTCATGACTGTTTAGGATACGACACCTCTTTCACCCCGTCCAAGATGCACCGGATCCCCTACATGAGACCACTTCTGCCGCTGCTGCTCCTGCTGTCGTGCTGCATGCAGGCCCATGGACTGGAACCGCAGTCGGACGTCGAGACCTCGAAGGCCGATGGAACGCATCTGATCGTCGGCACGAAGTCGTCGCCCCCCATCGCTTTCAAGGGTCCGGACGGGGAGTGGACGGGGCTCGCCATCGAGATGTGGCGCAAGATCGCACTGCAACTGGACTACACCAGTGAGATCAGGGAGTTCGACGACCTCCCCTCTCTCCTCAAGGCGGTCGAGAGCAAGCAGGTCGACATCGCCGCAACCGCAATCACCATGACCGCGGCACGCGACGCCTTCATGGACTTCTCGCACACCTTCGCGCCGGCGAATCTCGGCATCGCCGTCCTTCCCCAGCATCGTCCCGGATGGTGGGATGCCGTCGCTCGGATCTTCTCCTGGGACTTCGCACAGGCCATGCTCTCGCTGACGGTGCTGCTGCTCATCACCGGATTCATCCTGTGGATGGTCGAGCGGCGACGAAACGCGGAGCAGTTCGGGGGCCCCAGCCACAAGGGAATCGGCGCCGCCTTCTGGTGGTCCGCGGTCACCATGACCACGGTCGGCTACGGCGACAAGGCCCCCATCACCCCGGCGGGCCGGATGATCGCCCTGCTCTGGATGTTCGCTTCCGTCATGGTGATCTCCGGATTCACCGGCGCGATCGCATCGTCCCTGACCGTCGGGCAGCTGCAACCGGCGATCACCAGTCCGGCCCAGCTCCCCTACGTCACCGTGGGAACGCTCGCCGACTCGACGGCTGCGAACTGGCTGGACGAGCATCTGATCACCTACACGGCCTACTCTTCCACGGAGGCCGGACTGGAGGCGCTGGCCAGCCGTCGGATCGAAGCCTTCGTGAACGACGATCTCGTCATCCGCTACAACGTGAGGAAGAAGTATGCCGACCGGATACTGGTCCTCACCGATACCTTCGATCCGGGGTTCTACGCCCTGGGCATGCCGCTCGACAGCGAACGTCTGAAGTCGATCGACATCGCGCTGCTGCGGGTCCTCGACACGCCGGAGTGGGAGACCCTCTGGCGACAGTACATCGGACCCTGACCGATGCATGCGATCCTGCTGACACTGCTGCTCTGCATCGCCACGGAACCGACCGCCGAGGCGCTCCCCGCCCACGACTGCGAGCGCATCGCACTGATCGGTGCCAGCGTGACCTGGGGGGCCGGGAATTTCGTCGAGGTGCCGCTGGCTTCGCACACGCACCGTGAACCCGTGGATCTCGCCGACGTCCTCGCCGCCACGCTGACCTGCGACCACGAAATCGTGAAGTCCGGTGGCGACCTCGGCTTCTTTCGCAACCCGGTTGCCAGCGGCGCCGCGCAGGCCGACGAAGCCGCCGCCACGAAGCCGACCCTGGTGCTCGCGCTCGACTTCCTCTTCTGGTATGGATACGGATCACGCGGCGTCGACGGCCGGGCGCATGACGGAGACCGCTCGCGGGTGAAGCTGCTGGAACGCGGACTGAAGGAGCTCGATCGTTTCGAGTGCCCCATCCTCGTCTTCGACTACCCCGACATGTCACCGGCGGCCGGAATCATTCTCAGCCACGCACAGATTCCGGGCCCCGCGGAGCGGAAGGCACTCAACGATCGGCTGCGCAACTGGGCGGACAAACGGTCCAACGTCACCGTGCTGCCGTTGTCCCGCACCGTCGATGCCATTCGCACCGATGCCGGATTCTCGATCGACGACCTGTCCTGGCCGGCCGGTACCGCGGATCGGTTCATCCTTCCGGACCAGCTCCATCCCACGACGGACGGAACCATTGCCCTGGCCCAGATGGCGATCCGGGCGTTGGACGCAAAATCGGACCGCATCGATGCCACCGACTACCACCGGAACCCCGAGGCCGTCCGGAACGAACTCGAGGACCGCATGGTCCGCGAGGCCCGCGAAGCCGGCATGGCGGTGCAGGATGAATCCACACCGAACACCTCGGACAAGGATTGACCCCCTTTCCGGAATGGCACGAATCCATGTCCCTTGCACCATGGAACCGAACCAACCGGCATATCATGCCCCACG
>CAJWBW010000294.1:0-2361 GCA_913020415.1 uncultured Phycisphaerae bacterium
GCTTAGGTGAGGATGCCTCGGCAACCGTTGCCGAGGCAGGCTTCTTCCGCAGGGTTCGTTCCCTGCGGGTGTGAAGCACATCATTTTGTCTGATTCGGACTCCTGGGGTGAAGAGCCGAATCGAGCCCGAGACGAGGAGAATCCGACAGGCTGCGGATCCTTTCAACTTTGGGCTGAATCTGGATACGAGATCCTCGGACTCATAGTTGCATTCAAAGCAGGATTTCACGGATCAACAGGCCAATTTTCTTCCGGATGTGCCTTCCTGAGGTCCGAAAGGGGGATTTGGTGGGGTTGATTCAACGATCGTCTTTTCTGGCCGTGTAGGATGCCGGGTCTGGTTCAGATGGCACACGAGTCCTGAGGAGCATGATCGATGACCAAGGTGGTTGTACTCGGAGGTGGCATGGTCGGATCGGTCATCGCCAGAGATCTGGCGGCGGATCCTGATCTGTCGGTGACCCTGGCGGATGTCGATGGCGACCGTCTGGAGGTCACCCGGGACGCTTCCGCCGATCAGCTCGAGATTGCGGTGGCCGACTGCTCCGATCCCGCGGTGGTCGCATCCTTGTGCGACGAACATGAAATGGTCGTGGGTGCCATGCCGGGGCGGTTTGGATTCGGTGCTCTGCGGGCGGTGATCGAGTCGGGTCGGAATTTCTGCGACATCTCCTTCATGCCCGAGGACGCCTGGGATCTGGATGAGCTGGCCCGTTCCCACGGTTCGGTCTGTGTGGTCGACATGGGGGTGGCGCCCGGCATGAGCAATTTGTTGGGGGGCTGCGCCGCGGCTCGACTGGATCCGTGCCGGACCGTGGACATCTACGTCGGCGGAATACCCGCCGATCCGAAGCCGCCCTTCGAGTACAAGGCCGGCTTCTCGCCCGCGGACGTGCTCGAGGAGTACGTCCGTCCCGCCAGGATGGTCGACGACGGGGACATCGTGGTGCTGGAGGCGTTGTCCGAGCCGGAACTGATCGATTTCCCCGGGGTCGGAACGCTCGAGGCCTTCAACACCGATGGCCTACGCAGTCTGGCCGAGCGGGTCGACGTCCCCCGCATGCGCGAGAAGACGATGCGGTATCCGGGACACCGGGAGGTCATGCTGCAGATGCGGGAAGCGGGCTTCCTGAGCGAGGAGCCGATCCGGGTGGGGGACCTCGAGGTCGTGCCGCGGGACCTTGCCGCGGCCCTGCTCTTTCCGCACTGGACCTACGAGGAGGGAGAGGCGGATCTCACCGCGATGCGGGTGGAGGCGACCGGCGACCAGTCCGGCCGTCCGGTGCGATTGCGCTGGGACCTGCTGGACTACTACGATCCGGCGACGGGATTCAGTTCCATGGCCCGGACCACGGCATTTCCCTGCTCCATCATGACGCGTCTGATCATCAAGGGGGTCGTCGACACCCCCGGCGTGCATCCTCCCGAGGAGTTTGCACGCCGAGAAGATGTGCTGCAGGCATTGTTCGATGGACTCGAGGCGCGCGGCGTCCGGTATACCGAGACGATCGAGGAACTCAGTTGAACCGACCGGTGGACATGGGCACCGTATCCATGGCCGTCGGTTCGCCGTGCATCATCTGACCCAGCAGCAGCGCCGTCACCGGTCCGAGGGTGATGCCCATCATGCCGTGACCCGTTGCCACCCAGGTGCCGGACAGGCCCGGCATCGGTCCGATGACCGGAAGTCCGTCCGCAGTGCACGGACGCATGCCGGTCCAGCGTTGGAGCACCGGGGCCTCCTCCAGTCCGTCGATGCATCGTGCGGCGCCCTGGACGAGGAGCTCCAGTCTGCGGCGGACGAGGCGATGGTTGATGCCCGAAAGTTCGAGGGTTCCCGCAAGACGGACACCGTCCTTCATCGCATTGACGGCGACCATGGATTCACGGCAGACGCACGCCAGTCGGGGAGGGTGGTCGGATTGGACCATGAGGTGGTAGCCCTTGGCCGGTTGCATGGGAACACGAATGCGATGTTGACGGGCCAGTCCGTCCGACCAGATCCCCGCCGACAGCACCACGGTTTCCCCCTCGATCACCTCATCATCGCCCGCGACCACTCCATGGCAGGCGGTCCGATCGGCGAGGATCTGCTGGACGGTCGTGTCCCGTCGGACCACGACGCCCGACTCGATCACGTGCGTCCGCAGGGCCGTCAGGAGCCGGTCCGGTTCGGTGATGATGTGCCCGGGATGCACCAGAGCGCCGATGACCTCGTCGCGGAATGCGTCGTCGCGGTTTCGGAGTTCGTCGCCGTCGATCAGCTCCGCCTCGAATCCGTCCTCGTGCAGCAGACGGGCATCGTATTGGGCCTCCTCGCGGCTTGATTCGTCACAGAAGACTTCCAGTGATCCTTCGGGG
>CAJWBW010000295.1:0-2360 GCA_913020415.1 uncultured Phycisphaerae bacterium
GCCGAGAAGCCCTGGTCCCAGAACCAGGTGACCTTGCCGCGGTCGTCCAGCAGCAGGATCCGGCCGTTGCGGCCGTTCTCCGTGCCCGTGAACTCCGCCACCTTCTTCGCCTCGCCGCCGTAGAGCGTCACCACGTTCCCCCAGTCCTCCTCCGGAATGCCCTTGCGCATGCCGTTGTCGATCACGCCCGTCATGAACGTCGAAGGGAACCACGCCGGAATCACCGGCACCTCCACGACCTTCACCTTCGCCTCCGCCATCGTGAAGCCGATCGTCCAGCGATCCAGGTCGAACTGCGTGTTCTGCTGGTAGCCCACCATCAGGATGGCCGGAGCACCCGAGACCGCCGCCGGCAGGTCCACCACGTCGTCGTGCAGCGACTTGCCCGACACCACGGGGAACGTCTCGCCGACGGGATTGCGGTTGGGATACGACACGGTGCAGGAGGGGAGCAGCAGCAGGGCAAACAGGACGACGAAGGGAACGATCAGCAGCAGATACCGGTTGCGTCGGGAAGTCTTCATCCGTGAAGGGTATCGGGTCCCCGAACCCCACGCCAGACACCGCCCGGGGGGCACGTCCGCCCCCCGATTCGTTCCCCAAACGATCCAAAAACGTCCCGGATGACGCCTCCCGGTGGGGGTGGGATCCTACTATCCACCAACCGAGTACAGGAACCAACGCCATGCCCGAGACCATGACCATGACCGATACCCGTCCCGCCACCCTCGCCGAACTCCGCGCCTCGGGCTGGACCAGCCGCACCGTCAAGACCGAACTGCGGGAGAACCTCGTCGCCGCCCTCGCCGAACACCGGGAACTCTTCCCCGGCATCCTCGGCTACGAGGACACCGTCGTCCCCGAGATCGTCAACGGCATCCTCTCCGGACACGACCTGCTGCTTCTGGGCGAGAAGGGACAGGCCAAGAGCCGACTCATGCGCCGACTCGTCGACTTCCTCGACGAATGGACCCCGTACCTCGACCTGCCCGACTGCCCCGTGCACGAGGATCCCTACCAGCCCATCACCGGACCCGGCAAGGCCATGGTCGCCGATCACGACGAGAGCGAGATCCCCATCGCCTGGTGGCACCGCTCCGACCGCTACGCCGAACGACTCGCCCCCGGTACCAAGTTCGCCGATCTCATCGGCGAGATCGATCCCGCCAAGGTGCTCTCGGCCGGCGCCGGTCTCAACACCGAGGCGTCCCTCAGCTTCGGACTCATCCCCCGGATGCACCGCGGCATCTTCGCCATGAACGAACTGCCCGACCTCGACGATCTCGTCCAGGTCGGACTCTTCAACATCCTCGAGGAACGCGACGTCCAGATCCGCGGCTACCCGGTGTCCTTCGACATCGACGTCTGCGTGCTCTTCAGCGCCAACCCCTCGACCTACAACCGCTCGGGCAAGGTGATTCCCCAGCTCAAGGACCGCATCGGCACCACCGTCGTCACCCACTACCCCCGGGAACGCGAACTGGGCATGCAGATCACCCACGAACAGGCCGTCGAGGACGGCATCGACGAACTCGACGACCGCTTCCCGGTCCGCGTGCCGCGTTTCATGGCCGAAGTCGTCGAACAGATGTCCATCCAGGCCCGCAAGAGCAAGTGGGTCGACCAGGACTCCGGCGTGTCGGCCCGCTTCGGCATCGCCAACTACAAGACCATGATCTCCAGCGCCCGACGACGCGCCATCATGCTCGCCGGCGAAGGCGAACCCACGCCCGCCGTTCCGCGCATCAGCGATCTCGCCCACTTCCACGGGTCCGCCATCGGCAAGCTCGAACTCGACATGATGGGCTCCCACCAGATGAGCGAGGCCCAGGTGCTCGACGCCATCATGGCCGAGGCCGTCTCCCACGTCTTCGGCGAATACGTCGACGACCACGGACTCGAGGAGATCTCCGAACTGTTCGCCAAGGGCGTCCGCATCGAAGTGGGGGACATGCTCCCCAGCCGCCATTACGCGGAACTGCTCAAGCAGGTGCCGCCGGCCTGGGAGAAGGCCTTCGAGGTCAACCCCGCCGAGGACATCGCCGTCCGCGCCAGCTGCGTCGAGTTCGTGCTCGCCGGACTCTGGGCCACCGACCGCATCAGCCGCGGCGAGACCCACGGCAAGGTGCAGTATGTCCTCTGAGCCCGACGGTGCCCAACGCCCCGGCGGTGTCGTGCACAGCTACCTGGGCTACGACCCCCAGACCTTCCCGCCGCCCCGCGCACCCGCCGGCGACGGCATGGCCGAAGCCGCCTTCGACCATCTGCTGCACTACGGCTCGCGGCATCCGCTGACCGAGGAGCAGTTGGCCAACGCCATCAAGCTCGATCCGTCGCAGATCTCCGGACTCGGGCCCAGC
>CAJWBW010000296.1:0-2355 GCA_913020415.1 uncultured Phycisphaerae bacterium
CGACGGGCTGCTCATCGAGGTGCCGGTCGCGGACGGCGAACCGATGATGCGGCTGCAGCCAGGGCGCAGTCCGATCTGGGATACAAGCACCGCCCTCACCGCCCTCGAGGCATGCGGGCTGGACGAGCACGATCCGTCGGTGCGTGCCGCCGCGGACTGGCTGCAGGGCCGAAGCGGTTCGTCCATGGATACGCTCTCCGCACGCCGGGGAACGATCTTCATGCTGCGGAACCAGAACGACGATGGCGGCTGGAGCGGATTCGACAGGTCGGCCGGCCACTGGATGCCGGAGTGCGTTCCACTTGCGGATCGCCTTGCCGTGCACCATCGGTCCTGCCCCGATGTCACCGGTCTCATGCTCGAACGCCTCGCTGGGCACGGCTGCACGATCGAGCACTCCGGCATCGCGCGTGCGGTGTGCTATCTGCGCAGGACGCAGACGCGGGACGGCGCCTGGGTCGGCGGATGGGGTGTCAACTACCTCCATGGCACCTGGCGAGCGGTGGTCGGTTCGATCCGGTCCGGGGTCGCACCGGGCGAGCATTGGCTGCAACGTGCGGGACGCTGGCTCCGGTCGGTCCAGAAGGCGGATGGTTCGTTCGGAGAATCGTCCGAATCGCTGCAGGATCCGTCGGTCAAGGGCCGGGGGCCCGCTTCCGCAACCCAGACCGCGTGGGGCGCGATGGCCATGCAGGCGATCTACGGGCATGAGGACGAAGGTGTCCACCGGGCCATCGACTGGCTGGCGGCAAGCCAGCTCACGACGCGTGAGGCATCCGAATCCACGATCAATCCCGCGGGGGACCCTGCGGGTTCATGGAGTGAACCGTGGTGGACCGGCGTCGAACTCGATCGCGGTCTGCCGGTCCGCTTCCACATGCACCGCCTGTGCTACCCGGTCATGGCGATCGCACGCTGGCTCGAGGCCGACCGTGGGGTTCCCGCCATCGAGCCGATGGTCCGCATGGAGCCGAAGCTGGTCACGTCGTGAGGATCAGAACGGGCAGGGATCGTGGAACGTCATCGGCTGACCCGTTCCCGGATGGGTGACCGTGAGCAGGGTCGCGTGCAGCAGCAGTCGCGGGCTCGCCTGCAGGAGTTCGGTCGGTGCGTACAGATCGTCCCCGAGAATCGGATGGCCGATCGACAGCATGTGCACGCGAAGTTGATGCGATCGCCCCGTTACGGGTGAGAGTTCGACCCGTGTGCGGTCATCGAGCCGTTCGACGACCCGAAAGCGGGTGGTCGCGGATCGGCCGTGTTCGTCGTCGATGATCTGGCGAGGGGGATTGTCCATGTCCTTTCGCATCGGAGCTTCGATCACTCCCTCGTCGATCGCCACCCGTCCACCCACGACCGCTTCGTACTGCTTGTCGACCTCACGATCCTGGAACTGTCGACTCAGTTCGCGATGGGTGTCCGCGTCCCGTGCCATGACGATCACGCCGGAGGTGTCGCGATCGAGACGATGCACGATCCGGGCTCCCGGAAACTCGTCCTCGGCCCGGCGTGCGAGACAGTCCGCCTTGTGCGGGCCGATCCCGGGAACGCTGAGCAGTCCGGGGGGTTTGATGAACACCAGGATCCGGTTGTCCGCATGGAGCAGCGGGGGAAGCCCGTCCGGAGCGGGTGTCCGGGGCTCCCGCCCGGATTCATTGTCAATCGGATGTCGCATCATGGGTTGTGCCTATTATGCTCCGTTCACAGCGCGAAAGGATCCTCATTATGGCAGTCTCGACCATCCTTCTGTTCTCGACCATGTTGATCGCCCAGCCCGCGTATTCGGAGCCCATGCTGGACGAGCCGGTGCAGTTGACCGATTCGGAGCGGTTCGTGAAGGCCGGCGAGGCCTACTTCTCGGACGATGGCCGTCGCATCATCTTCCAGGCGATCGAGCAACCCGAACCCGGAACGCCGCCCGACGACCATTACGCGATGTTCGTCGCCGATGTGGTCCGCTTCGTGGATCAGATCGTCGGTGTCGAGAACGTCCGCTGCATCAGCCCGCCCGATTCGGCGAACACCTGCGGATGGTTCTATCCCGGTCGGAGCGATCGGGTTCTCTTCGCCACCACGACCACCCCCCCGGTCATGGACGATGTCCCCGGCTACCAGCGTGATTCCGGCAATTACGAGTGGCAGTTCCCCCCCGAGATGGACATCGTCTCGCTCGATCTGGACCGGGCCGACGGGACCGCCGACGGATTCGAGCCGATGGTCGGAGATCCGGCCAACTACCTTGCGGAGGGATCCATCAGTCCCGACGGGCGGCACCTCTTGTACACCTCGCTGGCGACCGGAGACGGTGATCTGTACGTCAAGGATCTGAAGACGGGGGCCGTCCGGTGCATCGTC
>CAJWBW010000297.1:0-2325 GCA_913020415.1 uncultured Phycisphaerae bacterium
CGTCCAGCACCGCACCGGGCGCCAGCACGTCGATTCGTTGGAGTTGCAGCGCCACGTCGCGGTGTGCGTCGAGCGGGATCTGCATGCGAAGTTCGTCGCCGATGTCCGTCCGCAAGGGCGTCATACGCAGCGCGGTCCCTCCGAACTTCTTCACGGCCGACGGCGTCGTCTCCGCGGCACGCAGAGGAGCCACCGGTGAGGCGGCGGCGATGGAGGCCAGGGTCAGGGTCAGACCCACGGTGATCATTCGTACGGTATTCATGAAGGGCTGCTCTCTCCGAACCGTATTGGAGCAGCCGTTGGGGCCCGGCACAAGGGAAATCAGGGTTCTTGGTGCGTTTCGGCGTGATTTTCGGGTACGGGAAGCAAATGTTCCTGTTCCAGCGGGTCCGGTATGGCGTCAAAGGCCATGGCCCGATCCTCGGTGTAGGGCCCGACGGCTCGACGGTGGATCGCAGTGCATACACCACCGCATTCCAGGGCCCGGCCGAGATCCCGGGCGAGGGCACGTACGTAGAACCCCTTGCCGCAGTGGATCTCAATGTCGACCCGGGGCCACTCGAAGCGTGCGATGTCCAGGGCGTGCACGGTGACGGGCCGCGGAGGGAGATCGTCGTGTTGGTTGCGTCGTGCGCCGGCGTAGGCACGTTTGCCGTCAACCTTGATCGCACTGAAGGCCGGTGGGGCCTGCAGGCAGGTTCCGATCATGGAGTCGAGGACGGTCCGGATGTCGTTCCGGCTGGGACGGGATGCAACATCCACGGGAACGGGATCGAGTTCGAGATCGTACGAGGGAGTCGTGCAGGAGAGGTCGATCGTGGTGTGGTATCGCTTGGACAGCCCCATCATCGATTCCAACTGCTTCGTGGCACGTCCGAGTCCGACGACGAGCACCCCCGTCGCCAACGGATCCAGGGTTCCGGCGTGTCCGGTACGCACGCCGCGGGAGCGGCCTCTCACCCGGGAGATGACACCCATCGAGGACAGCAGGGGAGGCTTGTTGACCACCAGAAGTCCGTTGATCCGGAGTCGCCTTGATTCGATGTCCGTGGTCATGCGTCGGAGGTTTCGGAGTTCGCCCTGGCGGCCAGTGCGGCCCGGCGATCGCTGAGGTGCAGGTGCAGCAGCAGCAGGCCCATACCGACCAGCAGCATGACGTCGGCGACATTGAAGACCCACGGGAACCATTCGGGGTTGGGAGGATTGCCGGGCCATCCCCATCCGAACGGAAGACGACTGTCGGGAAACAGATGCAGGAAGTCCCGGACGCGGCCGAAGAACACGCGATCCCACAGATTGCCCACCGCACCGGCCAGGACCAGTGCGATTCCGATCTGGGCCATCGTGCTGCGGGCCGCCATCCAGCGAATGAAGACCACCATGCAGATCGTGACCGCCACCAGGGTGAAGACGACGAAGAAGGTGCGCTGTTCGGCTCCGATGCCGAAGACCGCTCCGGGATTCAGCACCAGATCCAGTTGGAGAATCCCCTGGATCACCACCATGCTTTCGTGCCGGGGGATCGGATTGAGATTCGGATTTTCAATGATGCTGGATCGATCCAGGACGACGGGGACGTGAGCGACGTTCGCGAAGCTCCAGTCCTTCAGTCCCAGATCCAGAGCGAGACCGGCGAAGAACACGCCGATCAGGATGACCCATGCCTTGGCCGATCGCCGTGCGGGCTGCTGGGGAGCCGGTTCCGCTGGTTGAACCGAATTCACGAGACGATGCCGCGCTCGACCTGACGCTTGGCGTCGATGCTGTATTTGGCCCAGGGCTTCGCGCGGAGTCTGGCCTTGCGAATCTGATCCCCGGTCATCATGCAGATGCCGTAGGTGCGCTCCTGGATGCGCACGAGGGCCTCGTCGATCTCGCGGATGCGTTCGCGTTCACTGGCCGCCATGCCGAGCATCAGATCCTGCTCGTACACGTCGGAACCCACATCGGCCATGTGGATCGGCATGTTGGACGTGTCGCCGTCATCGCTGCGCAGCGCCTCGTGCTCGAGGGAGTCCACGGCCTTGAAGAGTTCCTGACGCTTCTTGAGGAGAAGCTGCTTGAACTCCTTCAGCTCCGCCTTGGTCAGCTTGGTCTTCTTGTTCGCGATCTTCACCTTGGCATCTTCGGTCGTGCTCGTGGCCGCGGTGGCCCGCTTCTTCTTGGGCATCTTGTCGGGATTGATGGAGATGCGACGAATCCTGCGACCGTTGACGATCACGTACCCGCGCTCGTCCGCCTCGCCCGCCAGGGCGGCTTCCTGCACCGTCTGTCGCCGTCGCTTGCCTCCACTGGTGGTGGAGGCATCGCCGGCTTTCTTCTTGG
>CAJWBW010000298.1:0-2292 GCA_913020415.1 uncultured Phycisphaerae bacterium
GGCGTGGTGGGGAACCGTCGCCTGGTCCCTGGTCAGCATCGGCCTGCTGGTCTTCGTGATCGTGCTGCGTCCGGTGGACTTCAGCGTGGGCAGCTGGCTGATACTCGTCTATCCGGTCGTCCTGCTCGTGACCTGCGCGCATCCCGCCTGGAGACAGGCATTTCGACGTTCGTCCGGCTGATTCAGGACCAGTTCAGCACGATCTTGCCGAAGTGTTCGCCGGATTCGAGCCGTTCCCAGGCGGATGCGGCCTCGTCCGCCTTCCAGGTGGAATCGACGACCGGGGTCATGGTCCCGTCGCCCAGGAGGGCAAGCACCGAGCGGAACGAATCCATGTCGCCCATCGACGACCCGAGGATCGACAGTTCGTTCCAGAAGATCCTGGTCAGATCGATCGGACAGTCGCACTGCGTGGTGGAACCGCAGGTGACGAAGGTGCCCCGTCGTGCCAGGGAACGGATGCACGCGTTGTGGATGGCCGGACCGACCGAATCGGCACACACGTCGACCCCTCGCTTTCCCGTGAATTGCCGCACGGTCCGCGACCAGTCGGCTCCCTCGTCGAGTACACCGAACTCGGCTCCGAGTTCGAGGGCGCGATCCAGCTTCCATTGGTGTCGCGAGGTGACGACGATCCGGCAGCCCATCCACCGTGCGATGTTCAGGGCCGCCAGCGCGACCCCGCCCCCGATTCCGGTGATGAGCACCCACTGGCCGGGCTGCAGTCCGGCTCGATTCACCAGCATGCCCCACGCCGTGAGGTGGGAGAGTCCGAATGCGGCGGCGGAGACGGGATCGATCCCGCCGACGTCGACGATGTTCGAGACCGGTGCCACGAAGCATTCGCGATGGGTTCCCGGATCGTGCTCACCGATCATGGTGAGCGCTCCATGGGCCGGAAGAACGCCGGGCGCGAGGGGCCCGCGGATCCATCGGGCGGCGTTGAGGACGACTCGGCGTCCGATCCACGATGCATCGACCCCGTCGCCGACGGATTCGACGATGCCGCATCCGTCCGAACCGCTGATCTTGGGGTATTCCAGGTTCAGCCCGGGCAGTCCGCGTCCCGCCCAGAGATCGAGGTGGTTCAGCGCCGAGGCCTCCGTTCGCACCACGACCTCCTCCGGACCGGCGACCGGACTCGGCAGATCGGTTTGCAGTGCGATGTTCGGTGCGACGGGGTCGCCCTGACGCGCGATGGTGACGGCCTTCATGATCGTCCTCCGTGCTTCATCAGGAGCTCCCGGGTCCGCACGATGCCGTCGGCTTCGGAGAGGTTGCCTCCCTCGTATTCGACGCCGATCCATCCCCGGTATCCGGTGTCCAGCACGATCTTCAGCATCCGTTCGAAGTCGGTCGACGTCTCGTTGCCTTCCTCGTCGAAGTCGTTGCTCTTCGCGCTGACCGCCTTGGCGAACGGCATGAGCTCCGTGACGCCCTTGTACCGGTCGTACATCTCCATCGTGTCCCAGTCGAGCACGAAGTTGCCGAAGTCCGGAAGGGTTCCGAACCGGGGATGATCCACGGTGCGCATCAACGTGCTGAGCCACGCACCGTTGCTCGAGTGTCCGCCATGGTTCTCGATCAGCACATTCAGTTCCAGTTCGTCGGCGTGACGCAGGAGCCGCTCCATGCCCAGCGCACATCTGGCGATCTGTTCGTCGGGGGTGCCCTCCGAGTTCGCATTCACACGAATCGAGTGGCAGCCGATCGTCTTGGCGATCCGCATCCACCGATGATGGCGGTCCACGGCATCGGCGCGTTCATCCTCGTCGGGAGCACCGAGGCGTCCTTCGCCGTCCACCATGATGAGGAGACTGGTGGCGCCGTTGTCGGTTGCCCGCTGCTTCAGTTCGCTTGGAAGCGATGCGTCGTCGCGCCGTTCCCTGTAGAAGCTGTTGACGTATTCCAGACCGCTGATTCCGAAGGTGCCCGTCGAGCATGCGGCGAACTCCATCGGATCAAGGTCTCCCGCGCGGATGGTCCGATGCAGGGACCACTGGGCCAGCGAGATTCGAAACAGGGGATCGCTGCTCACCATTTTCTCCTCTGGTTTCGGATCCGGATCGGATCCGAGGGCCTGTGTGGCGGCGACCATGCAGATGGCCGCCTGAAGGAATGACCGTCGGTCCGACGTGTCGGACTCCCTACTCATCGTCGGATTCATCGTTCTTCAGCACCACATGGAACCCGATCAGCGGTTCGTCCCCGTCCGGTTCGTCCGGATCGATCTGGGCTTCGGCCAGGACGGCCGTGACGTCCTTGGCCTGTTCGCTGTCGAGCGGCACCGAT
>CAJWBW010000299.1:0-2277 GCA_913020415.1 uncultured Phycisphaerae bacterium
AAGCCGGGACGTCAGTGACCATCAGCGACTCGTGCTCCCTGGTCCCGGGCGAACAGACGACCTGCTCCAGCCAACCTTGGTCCAGGCAGACCCACGCACCAAATCCAAGACGCCCGGACTCCGGCTCAACCCATAGGCCGGGCGAGAGATCGATGCGAACCTCCGGTGACGCCGATGACGGCTCCACACGCGGAGCACAGGACGAAAGCAGGATCACCGGGACAATCAGTGCGAGTTGAAACGGGTTGGGCATACGATGCACGAATCCAAAGAAAAAGGCCCGGCAGAAGCGAAGCTTCGTACCGAGCCCTTCCGGGGGCAAGTTGATGGCCGCAGCACGAAACCACGACTACACTCTAGAGTAGTAGAACCAGATCACCTGTCAATCCCCCTTCCACCCATTTCCGACGCCTTTCAATGCCGACCATGAATCTCAGCCGGTGCGTTCGCCTGACCGTTCCCGCCGATCCCGATCGGCTTCGGGACGGCAAAAACACCTTTGCGGGTACGCCGCTGTCGTCGTCGCTCGGCGCCTACTTCGAGTTCACCCTGGATTACACCGGTGAGGAGGCGCCCGAGACCGGCTACGTCTTCAGCATCTACGACATCGACCGTGCGATTCGCATCGGGCTCCCGCAGCTGCTTGCCCAGGGGCTGTCGGATGGAGTCGATCCGGTCACCCTCATGCCTTCGCTCCGGGAGGCCGTCACCGATGAAATCGGCCAGCGGCCACGGTCGATGCGATGGACCCTCAACCCCTACCATGAACTGATCATGCACGAACACGACACCACCCATCTCACGTTGTCCAGACGCTACTCGTTCTCCGCATCGCACCGACTTTCGCTTCCGGGACTCTCGGACGAGGAGAACTACGAGCGGTTCGGCAAATGCTCCCGTCCCAACGGACACGGACACAACTACGAACTGGAGGTCCACGCCCGAATCCCCATTCAGCAGTCCGATTTCGACTCCATCGCCCTCGATGAAATCATCACCGACGGCATCATCGATCACCTCGATCATCGGAACCTGAATCTCGATGTCCAGGAGTTCATGAACTGCAATCCGACCCTGGAGCGCATCACGGTCTACTGCCACCAGATCATCTCCGAATCGCTGACCGGCACGCCCGCTCAGCTCGAACGGGTCCAGGTCTGGGAGAACGACCGGACGGCCTGCTCGTACCCTCCTGCCCCGACGCCCCATGAGACGACGGCATGAGGTTGCGTCTTTCGATCCTGACGCTTCTCGCTCTGCTGTGGGGACCACCATCCCTCGGACAGCCGCCGGCAGATGCCGCCAAGGACGAGATGCGGTCGCTTCGCACGCAGCAGACCGCCATCTGGCGCAAGATCCGTGCCGGGGAAGACGTCGAGTCGGACCGCAGGACCCTGCTCGCCGCGATCGACCGGTACAACCTCGAGTTTCCGAACGACATCGCCGGCCTCACCTTTGCCGCCGAGATCGCAACCGCCCTCGGTGATGATGACCGCGTGGACAGCCACTACGCGCGCGTTCTGGCCATCAACCCGTTGCAGGTGCGACAGGGGCTCGCATGGGCCGCCTATTACTACGACTCGGACCCCCCCCGCGCGGAACAAATTCTCAAGCAGCTGTCAGCCGATGCACCCGAGAACGTTGCATTCTCGATGGCCTTGTACGAGTTCTACGCGAAAAAGATGCCGGACCGGCTCGAACGACAGTTCCTCGATCTGAACTCCCGCCCTCCGTCCCCCACGTTGATCGGTTTCCTCAACGGCGTCAGCGGCGTTTCCAAGGATCTCGGACTTGCCTACGCCATGCGGACGAAGGAACAGTGGCCCGACGATCCCCTGGCAATCTCCCAATTGGCATCACGCCTGCGGTGGGTGGCCCGCTACCAGGATGCCATCGGGCAGTTCGAGCTGCTCGACGAGGAGATGCTGCTTCGCGACGACATCGGCATGGAATATGCCGACTGCCTCTACGCGGTGCATCGCTTCAAGGATTCGATCTCCCATCTGCAGTCGATCGAGCTGCAGGACAGCATCTTCGACAAGAGCGCTTCCCGGGGAATCAACTTCCGACTCGGAACGCGTCCCCGGATGATCCAGGACTGGAAGGAAGAGCAGGCCCTGCGGGCGGCGGATGCCGAACGCGACGACAATCCACGGGCCACGATCACCATCGAGGGCATCCCCGTGCACGTCGAGCTCTTCGAGGACCACGCCCCCGTGGCGGTGGCCAACTTCATCCACCTCGCCGACGAGGGGTTCTACACGAACTCCGATTTCC
>CAJWBW010000300.1:0-2224 GCA_913020415.1 uncultured Phycisphaerae bacterium
CGGCTCCATGACCGATGTCAGCATCCAGTTCGGCGAATACGGCGGAAACATCAACGTGTCCATCAACGGAGATTTCCGCAACGTCGACAACTTCATGGATCTCGACGGAATGGTCGTGGGCGGCGTGCTGGTCACCATCCCCTACGGTGGACTCGGCAACGACTGCGGCAAGATGACGCTCGACGGAACGGTCCACAGTCTCGCCCTGGGCGGCCATGAACTCTGGATCGACTGCCTCGACGGAACTCCCGATCCCAACGGCGGCCAGAACCCGCAGCCGGGCGACACGAACGACGACCGGAAGATCGATGTGATGGACCTTCTGAACGTGATCCAGAGCTGGGGTACCTGTCAGGGACCGTGCGAAGCGGATCTTGATGAAGACGGATCCGTCAACGTGCATGACCTGCTCATGGTTCTCGAATACTGGAAGTAAGCGGCACCGGTCCAGAACCGCATCCATCAATCGAGCACGACGGCCCGGCTCCAGCCGGGTCGTCGTGGTGTTGGAGCGAGATTGCCTCGTCGATCGCCTCCGCAAGTTCGTTCGGCGCATCCGTTCCGATGCGGAAGTATCCACCCTCGTGGTATTCGAGTTCGACCGAATCGAAGCCGGACACGTTCCACAGCCAGCACCGACCGGGTATCAGTCGAACCCCCCATCCGATGTACCAGGGGGTCCGGGCGGTGACGCAGCGTCGGACACGTCCGATGGGAATCGTGCGATGGATCACGCCGATGCCCATGCGGATCCGAATCGAAGACTCCGTGACCTCGGTCGAGAGGGAGTGGAAGAGCATCATGCAGATCACCAGAACCCCGAGGCAGATGTAGATGTACGGATTGGAGACGACCGACAGCACCAACAGCACGATCCCGATGATCCCGATGGTGATCCGGACGAACGTTCCGGGTTGGGTGTTGCGGTAGATGATTCGTTCGGAATCGGGATTCTTCACGACTGCTCCTCCCAGATCGCGACCATGGATCGTCCCGACGCATCGGCCGATCCACGATACATCCCCTGCGACGTGTAGGTCAGGACCGGTGGTCCCTGGGATCCCACCGCGATGACACCACCGACCTCCGCCGGCATCTCGGCAAGAACGTCGTCGATCGAGGCGTGGAGCGTCCCCGTGGTGCCGATTCCCGTCGAGATGCGAAGGGCCGCAGCGTGCCGGACGAACTCCTCCCCGTGCCCGGTGCACGAGACGGCGCAACGATCATCGGCCCAGTTTCCCGCCCCGTGGATCGGCGTGTCGCCGACCCGACCGGACATCTTTCCGTTCATTCCCCCGGTGGAGGTCGCGGCGGCCAGACCTCCCGCACCGTCCCTCGCAACGACGCCGATGGTGGATCCCTCCTGCAGGACGGGATCGAAGCCGCCCACGCGATCGAACTCCTCCCGGCGGTGCGGGGTGTCGAACCATTCGTTGTGGACACGCTCGACCTGCATGTCATCCGCGAAGCGCTCCGCCCCCTCGCCGGCCACCATCACGTGCGGAGTCCGCTCCATGACCAGTCGGGCCAGCGACACCGGATTCCGGACGGTCACGAGATTGGTCACCGATCCGCAGCGGCCCGTGCATCCGTCCATGATCGACGCCTCGAGCTCGTGCCGACCGTCGCGGGTGAAGACCGCGCCCCGTCCCGCATTGAACATCGGCTCGTCCTCGAGCAGCCTGGCCACCGCCTCGACCACGTCCAGCGCGGGCACTCCCTCGGCGAGCAGACGCACGCCACGATCCAGAACTCTGCGGAGCCCTGCGATGCAGGCCTCCTTGCGCTCCTCGGGAAGATCACGGGGGATCGCACCGGCCCCGCCGTGGATGGCGATGGCCCAGTCACCGGCGTCGGGCGGAGCGTACGTACTCATCGCGACCACGATAACAGGGCACCGGACCGTTGACAGAGGTGCTATCGTGGATACTGCCCGCTTCGAACGGAAAGCGGACACGTACGAATCAGAAAGGTCTGTCCATGCCACGCACCCGAACCGCCGCGACCCTGACGGTGACCTTCAGCACGCTGCTCTCCCTCGCCACCCCGATCCTCGCCGACGAATCGACCGAACCGGCACCGGCGAACGAACTCCACACCGTGAAGCTCGGCACGCTCGAGAAGACGTGGGACGGGTTGCTGCGACTCGAGACCAACCGCTCCCGGCCGGTCAAGATCGGGGCCGAGCAGTACAGTCGATCCGCCGAGATCGCCGAGGTGCTGG
>CAJWBW010000301.1:0-2184 GCA_913020415.1 uncultured Phycisphaerae bacterium
AGCGGCTCACGCGGTGATCCGGGAGCAGGTCCCGCCGCTGACCGAGGACCGCTCCCCCGCTCCGGACATCGAGCTCATCGCCTCGATGATCCGAAATGGAGCCTTCGCCTGATCGGGACGCTACCCTGTAGGCATGTCCACAACCACTCGAATCATCCGTGCACCCCGTGGCACCGACCTCACCTGCAAGAGCTGGCAGGCCGAAGGCGCCATGCGGATGCTCATGAACAACCTGGATCCCGAAGTCGCCGAGCGCCCCGACGATCTGGTCGTCTACGGCGGTCGGGGCCGTGCCGCCCGATCCTGGGAGGCCTACGAGGCGATCATCCGGAGCCTGCAGGAACTGGAACCTGACGAGACGCTGCTGGTGCAGTCCGGCAAGCCCGTCGGAGTCGTGCGGACCACCGTCGATTCTCCGCGGGTGATGATTGCAAACTCGAACCTGGTGCCGCACTGGGCCACGCAGGAACGCTTCGATGAACTCGAGGCCAAGGGCCTGATGATGTTCGGCCAGATGACGGCCGGCTCCTGGATCTACATCGGCACCCAGGGAATTCTCCAGGGCACCTTTGAGACCTACGCGGAGTGCGCCCGACAGCACTTCGGGGGGTCGCTCAAGGGCACGCTGAACGTGACCGCCGGATGCGGCGGCATGGGAGGAGCGCAGCCGCTGGCCATCACGATGAACGAAGGCGTCTGCCTCATGGCCGAGGTGTGCCGCGAGAGGCTCCAGAAGCGTGTCCACGACCGGTATCTCGATGAAATCGTCGAGGACCTCGATGCCGCCATCGATCGTGCCCTGGAGGCCAGAGCGGCCCGGGAAGCGGTTTCGATCGGGTGGTTGGGCAACGCGGTGGATCTGCTGGCTCGGCTGGTCGAGCGGAAGATCGTTCCCGATACGCTCACCGACCAGACGTCGGCGCACGATCCGCTGGAAGGCTACTACCCCCAGGGAATGACCCGGGTGGACTCGGATTCGCTTCGGGAGCAGGATCCGGACGGGTACCAGCAGCGATCGATGGCTTCGATGCGTCGCCACGTCGAACTGATGGTCCAGCTTCAGCAGTCCGGTGCCCGGACCTTCGACTACGGAAACAACATCCGCCAGCGGGCGTTCGACGAGGGTTTCAAGGAGGCCTTCGCATTTCCCGGGTTCGTTCCCGCCTACATCCGTCCCCAGTTCTGCCTGGGACGGGGGCCGTTCCGGTGGGCCGCACTCTCCGGAGATCCCGAGGACATCCGAAAGACCGACGAAGCGTTGCTGGAACTCTTCCCGGAGGACGAATCGCTGCGAAGATGGATCACCATGGCCGGCGAACGCGTCGCCTTCCAGGGGCTTCCCTGCCGCATCTGCTGGCTGGGGCTCGGCGAACGCGACAAGGCGGGCGTGAAGTTCAATCAGATGGTCCGGGACGGCGAACTGTCGGCTCCGGTCGTGATTGGCCGGGATCATCTGGATTGCGGATCCGTGGCCTCTCCGAACCGCGAGACCGAGGGGATGCTCGACGGCACCGACGACGTGTCCGATTGGCCACTGCTCAACTTCGCCGTCAACATCGCCAGCGGGGCCAGCTGGGTCAGCTTCCATCATGGCGGCGGGGTCGGCATCGGCTTCAGTCAGCATGCGGGGCAGGTCGTGGTGTGCGATGGCACCGAGGCGGCCGAAGCCAGGGCACGACGGGTGCTGACGAACGATCCCATGATGGGGATCTTCCGGCATGCGGATGCCGGGTACGACATCGCCCAGCGGTGCGCAGACGAACAGGACGTTACGATTCCCATTCGAAACTGGTGATCGGAGAGTCCGAACGTCATGCCGGCATTGCTTTTCGTCAACGCACGCATCCTGACCCTCAAGGGTGACGGGACCCCGCGCCGGGGGGATGCGTTGCGCGATCTGGGGGTCATCGACAACGGCTGGGTGCTGATTCGGGATGGAATCATTGCGGATCTCGGGGACGGGGAGCCTCCCGAGGGACTCGATCAGGATTCCGAGATCAATCTCGGAGGTCGGGTCCTGCTGCCCTCGTTCGTCGACTGTCATACCCACGCCTGCTGGGCCGGCAGCCGGCTCGATGAGTTCCAGCGGTCCCTCGAAGGCGCCACCTACCTGGAACTGCTGGCCGAAGGGGGCGGGATCATGTCGACGGTCCGGGCCGTCCGAGCAGCGTCACTGGAGGACCT
>CAJWBW010000302.1:0-2156 GCA_913020415.1 uncultured Phycisphaerae bacterium
CCACCGGGTCGGTGGTCTCGAGCAGCACTTCTCCGTCCGGGGCGACCGCGAACGAAGGTCCGCCGATCAGAACGCCGTCCTCGGGAGCCGGTCGATTGACCGTGAGGACGTAGCTGCAGCTCGTCAGTGCGTTGGCAATGAGCACGGGCCGCCATTTCCACCAGGTGGCCAGTTCGGTCGAGCGCGGAGCGAGGATGCAGTGGGCCCCCTGGGCCGCCAGCAGATAGGACCCGGTCGGGCGATTGACATCACTGCAGATCTGCACACCGAGTCGCATGCCGAACGCTTCGACCGGGGTGGGGGGTCGAGTGTCCGCTTCGTAGTGGCTGGATTCCCAGAATCCGGGCTCCTCCGGAATGTGAATCTTGCGGTAGCTGTAGAGATGGGTCCCCCGGGCATCCAGAAGGATGCAGGTGTTCAGTCTTCGACCGTCCTCTTCCCGAACGATCATGCTTCCCAGCAGTCCGATGCCGACCTCACGGGCAAGATCGGCCTGCATGGAATGGAGGGGGCCTCCGGGTGGTTCGGCGTGTTCGTCCTTTGCGTCCTTGGTGGAGGGAGCCCACGGAAGCGTTGCGATCTCGGGAAGGACCGCCAGCGCGGCGCCGGCCTCCCGGGCTTCGATGAGACGGCTTCTCAACCGTTCGCGTGCATCAACGCCGAAGAACACATCGCTGATCAGAGCCACGTTGATTGGATTGGTAGTCATTGGGCGGAATCATATCGGGGTCGAGTCGAAGGTGCACGTTCCGGATGCCCGAGTCGGTGTACCGATGGAGAACGAGACTCGATCTCGATTGCCAATCGATACCGTTTCTCAGCCGCATCCAGCAGGTTTGATGCCATCATGAAGTCGATGAGGAACCGGGCTCATCGGACGCTCGACGGCCCGGTTCCTCATCAGGGCTCTATTGAAGGAGGTCTCGAATGATCCACGTGAACGACGGACAGTGCGGGCGTTGCGCTCATTACGGTGAGCACAGCTCGGACGACATGCTGGTGCAGATTCGAATCGACGGATTGGCACCGGATGGATACATCAACGAGTGCGGACATCCCGCAGTCGAGGGGCTGCATCTCAGGACGCCGGCCAATGGTGCGTGCGACGGCTTCCTCGCCGCCTGACCCCACTGGGCAGATCAACTGCTTCTTCACGACCCGGCTGCGACCGGGTCGTTTTCTTACATGACGATCGACGAGAAGCCGCAGTCGACGTAGAGCACCTGTCCGGTGACGCCCGTCGAGAGGTCGCTGAGCAGAAAGACCGCCGCGTCTCCGACTTCGCGTCCCTCGACGTTTCTTCGCATGGGGGCTCGTTCGGCCACCACATCCATGATCTGTCCGAAGCCGCCGACCGCCATCGCGGACATGGTGCGGAACGGACCGCCGGAGATGGCGTTGCACCGGATGTTCTTGGGGCCCAGATCGCTGGCCAGGTACCGCGTGGTCGATTCGAGGGCGGACTTCGCGACACCCATCACGTTGTACCCGGGTGCGGCCTTCTCGGCGCCGTAGTAGCTGATGGCGATCATCGATCCGCCTTCGCTCATCAGCGGGGCGGCGCGATCGGCCATGGCCGCGAAGGTGTAGGCACTGATGTCGCAGGCCTGGGTGAAGACCTCGCGGGGGGTCGAGAGGAATCGTCCCTCCTTCAACCAGTCCTTGTCGGCGAACGCGATCGAGTGCACGATGAAATCGAGTTCGCCCGCGTCCGCCTTGATGGCGTTGAACACGTCGTCCAGTTGTTCGTCCGACGATGCATCCAGGGGCCGCATCCAGGGATCGGTCACGCCCAGGGATTCGCATGCCTTGCGAACCCGTCGTTCCATCTTCTCACCGGGAAGGTGTGTGAACATGCATTCGGCGCCTTCGCGGAGGAGCGACTCGGCGATGAAGTATGCGTAGCTCCGCTCGTTGGCGATGCCGACGATCAGTCCCTTTTTGCCGTCCATGAGGCCCATGGGATCTCCTTCGTGTCGTTGGGCGTCCAAATCGGTACGCCGGAATCATGGCAGCAAGCGGTTCTGCTTGCAACCTGCCTTGCATCCGCGAACCGGGCGGGCGACGGGATCGGATGGGGGGGCGGTCTCCACTCGATTCGCCGTCAATCGACGGCGGCGGGTCGAACACACGTTCGAAGCCTTCGGGGTGGCTCC
>CAJWBW010000303.1:0-2140 GCA_913020415.1 uncultured Phycisphaerae bacterium
TCGCCGGCAGTGAGCGTCGACACGCGTCCCGATCCGACTCCGACTCCGACTCCGGCCCCGACCCTGACGCCGACGCCGACGCCCCGGACCACGGACTCCTCCGTCGTCCGTTCCGGTTCGAACCTGACGATGCCTCGACCGCAGCCTCCAATGGGCCCGATGCCCCGCACGACCACATCGTTCTCCGGTGCTCCGTCCTATCTGGTGATGGGGCAGCCCGTGACCTCGCCGACGCTTCCGGCCCCGGTCTCACCGGCCACCGCACGCCTTCGTACCGGCCCGGGCTCCGCCGCTCCGACGGTGCCCGCAGCCACCACCATCGCCACGACGGTCCAAGTCCAGCCGACCGCGGCCGCCAGGACCTACGTCGTCGCGGCCGGCGATACCCTGAGCGGAATTTCGGTGACGTACTACGGAACCGAAACCCAATGGAACCGCATCGCAGATGCCAACCCGCAGGTCGATCCCGACCGGCTCCGAATCGGAACCCGCTTGAAGATTCCCGCCTACACCCCGAGATCGGCCCGGGCGGCTCGACCGGCCGCGAGCTCCACGACCTCGCGACCCCTGCCTCCCGGCACCCGTTCGCATCGGGTGGAGGATGGAGAGTCGTTGTCCAGCATCGCCGACCAGTACTACGGTCGCGAGACCCAGTGGACCACGATCTTCGAGGCCAATCGCGAGATGCTCAAGGGTGATCCGGACCGTCTTCGCATCGGCATGGTGCTGGCGATTCCCACCCGGTAGTCAGCTTTCACGTGCACGCCATCTCGACGTTCGAGGTCATGCGGTCCAGGGACAGGCTGCCGATCACGATCGACGAGATGGCGTCGCGGACCGGAGATTCACGGAGCAGGAAGCCCAGGGCCGCCGCCGGGTCGAGGTGCCCACTGCCCAGCCCCTTCTTGATCAGCACTCCGATGCCGCGGTCTCCCGCGACCCGGATGACTTCCTCCATGGTCCGATCGCCCGCGTGGTACTCCACCATGATGACGTCGGACCATTCCAGGGCACGCAGCATTCCATCCGTCGTCTTGCCTGAGAAGCCGATGGCACGGGTGTCGCCGCGGTCCCGGAACCTGCGCATGCTTGCATCGATTCCGTGTCGTTCGTGCAATTCCATGTCACCCCCGTCCGAGTGGACCAGGAGCAGGTCGACGGAATCGCATTGAAGTCGTTCGAGGCTTCTCGCGACCGAACGTTCCATGCCCGTCCGCGTGAAGTCGAACGTGGAACGGCCGTCCTCCCAGGTTTCGCCCACCTTCGTCGAGAGTGTGAACTCGTGCCGGCGGTCGGCGAGGGCACGCCCGATCCGTTCCTCGCTGAGGCCGTAGGCGGGCGCCGTATCGATGAATGCGATCCCGAGGTCAAGAAGCCCCCGAAGCAGATCAGATGCCTCCCGCTCGTCCGGCAGATCGTAGTCGTGGGGATACTTGATCCCTTCGTTGCGGCCGATCTTGAAGGCGCCGTACCCGATCGGGGTCACGTCGAGGCCCGACCGGCCGAGTGCGAGTCGGTCCATGCCACATCCCTTTCCCATGGAGGAAGGGCCACCGTGGGTCGGGGCCATTCCTGCAGGTGGTCTTCATTGTTCTGGAACCCGGCGGGTGCGGGCATGTCGCCCATCACCTGGTCGGTCAGCATCGGTACCAGGGCCAGTTTGGTCGGCCAGAGCGTCAGTGTGTTGCCCTCGAGGATCCGGACCGGACCGTCCGGCCGGCGGGTGGAATTCGATGCCTCCGCGCGGTCCGCCCGGTAGGTGCTGAAGGAGGTGGATGACAGATCGAGGTCGGGCATGGCGAGGCTCAGATCACGCTTCGCCCGGGCAATGGTGTCTTCCGAGCTCATGTCGACGCAGTCCTCGGCCAGCTGGCCGCCGATCTGCCACACGATCCGATCGGCGCAGTCGAGGGTCGAGGTGATCGTCAGCCACGGAGCGGTGCTTCTGATGCAGTGCCCGTTCATGCGGGGAAGACCGCCACGGGCCATGACCATGTGCAGGGGACGCAGTTGCATGGCGTGCACCGAGAGTCCGCAGGCCCGGCGAAGCTGGGCATTTCCGCTTCCCGCGGCCATGAATACTCTTTGGGGCGCGAGGTCCAGTGGTTCGCTGGTTTCCGGGTTGAGCAGCCGGACGGTG
>CAJWBW010000304.1:0-2121 GCA_913020415.1 uncultured Phycisphaerae bacterium
CATGGCCGGCCCGCCGGTCTTCGCCGGGCCGCGGTCGGCCGAGTCGACGACCGACTCCGACGTGTGCCTGGTGTCGGATTCCGATTCCGTGCATGCGCGATCCTCCTTGATCTGCGTACGTGAGTCCTTGGCTTCCATGCGGGTCGCAGGGGCGGCGGGCACCGCGCGAGGCTGCGAGGAGTTGGCTTCCCGGTAGCCTTCCACGAACTCCATGCCCATCCAGCGGAAGATGTAGTCCACGAGACTCTTGGCGAACGGGATCTCCCGGTTCGTCGTCATGCCTTGCGGTTCGAAACGCTGGTGGGCGAACTTCGTGACGAGACCCCCGATGGGGACGCCGTACTGCAGGGCCACGCTGATGGCCGTGCCCAGGCTGTCCATCAGGCCGCCGATGGTCGATCCTTCCTTGGACATGGTGATGAAGAGCTCGCCCGGAGCGCCGTCCTCGTACATGCCGACCGTGAGGTATCCCTCGTGGCCGGCCACGTTGAAGTGGTGGGTGAGACTGCGGCGGGTGTCTTCAAGCCGACGACGCATGGGGCGTTCGATGATTCGCTCGACGACCCGTTCCACGACGCCGGGTTCGACTTCACCGGAGGTGATCCGGCGGGCGGCCTCCGCGACGTCTCCGGCGACCTCGGTGGTTGCCGTGGCGAGTTCGAGTTCGTCCTCGCTGTTGTCCTCGTCCAGATCCGCGGAGGAGCTGGAGGTGTTGAGCGGCTGGCTGAGCTTGCAGCCGTCGCGATAGAGGGCATTGGCCTTCAGTCCCAGTTCCCAGCTCTGCCAGTAGGAGTCGGCGATGTCCTCGACCGAGGCCTCGTTGGGCAGATTGATGGTCTTCGAGATCGCTCCCGAGATGAAGGGCTGCGAGGCCGCCATCATCCGGATGTGGCCGGACGGTGCGATGTACCGCTTTCCGTTGGGGCCGCACTTGTTGGCACAATCGAAGACCGGGAGGTGTTCCTCCTGCAGTCCCGGAGCGCCTTCGATCGTCTGCGTGCCGCAGATGATGGTGTTCAGTTCGTGGATGTGGTTCCGGGTCAGTCCCAGGAGCATCAGACCGTCGAAACTGGGGTCCATGCGTGCGGCCTCGATGTCGACCCCGAGGGATTCGAGGACGTGCTCCGGCATGTTCCACGCCGTGAAGGCGAAGCCGAGTTCGAAGACCATCGGCAGCTGATCCACGACGGCCGTCAGGTCGTCCTGGGTGTAGCCCTTGCTGCGGAGGAAGTCCCGCAGGAGCTGCCCGTCGCCTTCGTCCGAGACGCCCTCGGGCATCGGCACGTCCAGGGACAGGGTGCCCATGACGTAGCTGATGATGAGGCGGGTGGCATCCTCGTCGTAGCCCAGCGCGTGCAGGGCCGGTCGGAGGGATTGGTTGGCGATCTTGAAGTAGCCGCCGCCCGCAAGCTTCTTGAACTTGGAGAGTGCGAAGTCCGGCTCGACGCCGGTGGTGTCGCAATCCATCAGGAGGCCGATCGTTCCCGTCGGGGCGATCACGGTCACCTGCGCGTTCCGGAAGCCGTGCTCCTCTCCGAGCTCGATCGCCTCGTCCCACGATTGCGTCGCCATCGAGAGCAGTTCGGCGGAGTTCTTGATTCCCATGCCGCCGGCGCCGAACCGGTCGTGATCGATGGGCACGGGGGGGATGTCCAGGCCTTCCCACTCGTCGGCGTCGCGGGCCACTCCGTGGGCCGCCCGGCGGTGGTTGCGGATCACGCGGAGCATGTCCTCCTGGTTCTCGTCGTAGCCGGGGAAGGCCCCCAGCTCGCGGGCCATGCGGGCGCTCATCGCGTACGAACGCCCGGTGAGGATGGCCGACATTGCGCCGCAGATGGCACGGCCGTCGTCGGAGTCGTAGGGGATGCCCGCCTGCATCAGCATGGCGCCGAGGTTGGCGAAGCCGAGACCGAGGGTTCGGAACCGGTAGCTCAGTTCGGCGATGTTCCGCGAGGGGAACGCGGCCATGAGCACCGAGATCTCCAGGACCATGGTCCACAGATCGATGGCGTGCGCGTAGTGCTCGACGTCGAAGGTCCGGTTCTCGCTGTCGTAGAACTTGAGCAGGTTGATCGACGCCAGGTTGCAGGCCGTGTCGTCGAGGAACATGTACTCGCTGCA
>CAJWBW010000305.1:0-2094 GCA_913020415.1 uncultured Phycisphaerae bacterium
AGCGCGCTTGACTGGGGGTCAAGAGGTCGACGGTTCGAATCCGTCCAGCCCGATTCAGCACGACCGCGGTTCGTTCCGCGGTCGTGCTGTCGTGTTCGGTTGGATGGGGACGGACTACCACCCGCTGAGCACGACCAGCAGATCCTCGACGTTCACCTGGCCGTTGCCGTCGAGATCGCTCGGGCAGTTGACGGGCGGGCAGGATCCCCAGTCCAGGATCACCTGAAGCAGGTCGGTCACGTCCACGTTGCCGTCGTTGTTGACGTCGCCGACGACCTCGATCTCGTGGGACCACATCAGGGCGGGCACGGGCTGCTTGTCGAGTCCGCCGCCTTCGATCCGTACGATGCAGCCGGCGCCGCCTCCCCGCTCGAAGAACTCCACCCGGACGGCGTGCCGTCCCGCCTGAAGGGCGATCGTGCCGGCGATCTCCCGCATGCCGTGGAGGCCGTCGTTGTCGATGAGCAGTTCATCGCCGACGTAGAGCTTCGAACCGTCGTCCGAATCGGTGTAGATGGTGTACTGGTCGCTGGCGGGCACATCGATGAATCCGTCGAAGACCACCCCGAAATCCTCGCTGCGTCCGGAGCCGGCGAAGTTTCCGTTCGTGCTCGGGTAGTTGACGTCGGTGATCGTCTCGACCAGATACGGCTCGAGGCCGTCGAAGTCGGGCAGGCTCTGCGGATCGTCCAGTTCGTAGTACGCGGCGGTGGGGCCGGGTTCGGTGGCCACCGGGTTGTCCGGAGCCCTCGCTGCGATCTCCAGAACCAGGACCGATGCGGATGCGGACTGTTGATTCGCATCCTCGATGTCGTAGCGGAAGAAGTCGCCGCCGCCGATGATGCCCCCGGTGGGCGGTGTGTAGCGGAGGATTCCCATTGCGGCATCGTCATCGACCAGTTCGATCGTTCCGCCGTCCAGCGACACGGTCTCCCAACTGGAGACGATGGGAGCCGAGCAGTCGTTCGTGTAGTCGTTGTCGAGGACCGGGATGTCCACCGGCTCGGGGCCCAGGACGTTGACCAGATCCGAGGAGGCGAACGGTTCGCTGCCGTCGCCGGCGAGTTCGCAGCTGATCCCCGTCTCCAGATAGTTGATGATCACGCTCTGGACCTGCGGATGGAATTCCATGCGCATGTTCGACATGCCGCCGCCGCACAGGTGGCAGTAGCTCATGACCGTACCCTGGTTCGCTCCGTTGCAGTCCCCGTTGCCGCATCCGTCGGGCGGCGGATTGTAGGAGTCGTGGGTGTGGCCGCTTCCGCAGGTGTGACCGGTCTCGTGGGCCACCACCATGGGGTCCCAGTTGGCACCATTGTTGTTCTCCAGCGGAGTGGGGAAGTAGCCGTTCATGTTGCCGGAGACCGCGTACCCGTAGTTGGTGCAGAGCGTGCCGAGGTAGGCGACGCCGCCCCCCAGATTCCGGCCGCTGAAGAAATGGGCCATGTGACGTGAGACCTGATCCATGGTCGATTCCCAATTGGACTGGAACTGGTTCAGCTGTGCTCCGGAATCGCCGCCGCTCCACGGATCGTTCGAATCCGCCCAGAGTCTGGTGTAGCTCACGTTGACCTTGATGCCGATGTCACGGTCGTAGATGCTCGAGACCGCGCCGACGAGGGTCTGGATGTACTCCGATGCGGCCTCGAGGTTCCCACCGAAGAGGCCTGCGAACTCCCAGTCCGTTTCGATCGCCATCAGCATGGCGAGGCAGTTGAGGTCCCCACGGGCCCGGGTGCTCTTCGCGTCGTGGGACTCGTGCTCCGCGATCTCCTGGACGGCGCAGTGGAAGTCCTTCCAGTTCATGTCCACGGGGTCGATGGTCTTGAGGTCGTAGATCGCAGTCCAGCCTTCGTCGGGGTGCGTCGAGATCACATGCAGTTCGGATTGCCGTTCGATCCATCCGTTGGCCGTGCTGGGGCCGATGGCGAGGAAGACGTGGGAGTCGGGCTCCCCTTCGACGTGTCCCTGGAAGCAGTCGACCCGCGGAAAGTCCATGGGAGTCGACGCGATGGTTCCGTCCTTCAGCACGGTGGCCACGTCCAGCACCGCACCGGGCGCCAGCACGTCGATTCGTTGGAGTTGCAGCGCCAC
>CAJWBW010000306.1:0-2080 GCA_913020415.1 uncultured Phycisphaerae bacterium
AATCCGCACGGGCCTGATCCCGGGTGGTGGTCAGGGGTCGACCACTTCCATCCAACACCACCGCAAACCCGTTTTCCTCCTCGGAACGCGGCTCACCGGGGTTGGGAGCCGGTTCCTGGACCTGAACCATTGTTCCGTCAGGGCGTGATCCCGGGCTGGATGTCGGCGTGAACATGGCTGGAGAGTCCGTTGGAGTCGGCGGCGACACTGCCCCCACTCATTGCTTCCAGCAACTGCTTTGCCAACCGCAGTTCAGTTCCCGAATCAAATGTCTGAAGGATGCGCGAGGCCGATCTGGTCTGCATGGCGGACAGATACTGCACCGCACGATCCGTCTGCCCCTCCTCGACCAGCAGCAGCAGCCAGGCCTTCGCCCGATCGGGTCTCGCCTGCTCGTAGAGACCGACGGTCCGCTGGAACGCTTCATCCCTCGATTGCCGATCCCGGGCCTCCCGTTCTTCCTGGATCGTCCGCTCCTTGACGGCCAGTGCCTGCTTCTGGAGTTCCAGCTCCGTCAGACGGGTCTGCACTTCGAGACTCCGCCGCTCCGCCTCTTCGACCAGTCCCTGCAGCCGCTGCTCGCTCTGCATACGCCAGTGCTCGAGCCACTCGAGACGCTGCTGACTGCTCAGTCCGGACAGCTCCGTCGGCCCGGTTTCCGGATCGGATGCCTGCCGGACCTCGCTGGCCTCCTCCGGTGGAGACATGATCCATGACCGAAGCGCCGACATGCGTTCGGCATCGAGACGACCGGTCTGCAGCATCCATCCGGCCAGAAGAATCAACACCAGCAGGTTGACGACTGCGACGAAACTCGTGATTGCCCAAGCCTGTTTCATGCCTGCAGCTCCCTTGACGCCCGTGTTGCAACAAGATCGTCCTGTGCACGACGTTCCGCACGTCTGCATTCACGTTCCCACGACTTGCGGGCACGATCCCGGAGGCATTCGACCCCTTTCCGCCGTCGGCGACACGCCTTCCATTCGTCCCGTGCCCTGCCAAGGTCATCGTGCACCTCGGCCATCTCCGCCAACAGGCCCCGGATCCGCCGCATCACCTGGACGGATTGTCCGGCGTGGGCGCGGAGGGTGTCGATGTCGACCCGTCCCACCAGACCCGACCGGGCCTGATTGCGGTTGGACTCGAGAAATCCCCGATGCTCGACCAGCCCCTGCTCCAGGGTGCTGCGCCGCTTCACAATTGCTGCGATGGCCTGCTTCGAAGCCTCCTCCTCCGCCACTCTCGCCTCGAGCACGGCCTGGTATGCGAAGACGAACGGCTTCACGCGGCACCTCCGCCGGCGGCACGCTGGCGCGTCTGGACCGCATGGGTCGCAAGTTGAACCAGTGCCCTGCACGTATCGGGGTAGTGCGACCGATCGTCGAGATTCTGAGCCAGGTAGTCCATGATCATCGGTTGCAGCTCGATGGCCGCATCGCTGCGGGGATTCGAACCGCTCGCGTAGGCTCCAATCGACACGAGATCCTCGACGTCCGACCACGCAGCGAGCATGCTGACGATTTCACGACGTGCGGCCACATGGTTCGCATCGCAGACCTGATCGGCCAGCCGGGAGACCGACTGCAACGGATCGATTGCCGGATAGTGTCCTCTCGCGGCCATGTCCTTCGAGAGCACGATGTGACCATCGAGCACACCGAGGGCGGCATCCGTCACCGGCTCGGCCATGTCGTCGCCTTCCACCAGCACCGTGTAGAGCCCGGTGATCGAACCTCCGCCTTGCACCGTACCCGCCCGCTCGATGAGCCGGGGCAGTTGGGCGAAGACGGACGGCGGATACCCCCGCGTCGCCGGATGCTCACCGGACGCCAGCCCGATCTGCCTGAGGGCATGGGCATGTCTGGTCAGCGAGTCCATGCAGAACAGCACGTGTGCACCGTCATCCCGAAGCGCCTCGGCCGCTGCCATGGCCAGATACGTCGCTCTGGCCCGCCGAAGAGGCGATTCGTCCCCGGTCGACACGACGACGACCGCACGGGCGAGCCCTTCCTTGCCCAGGGTCTGCTCGACGAACTCGGCCGCTTCACGCCCCCGTTCTCCGACCAGAGCGATCACGACG
>CAJWBW010000307.1:0-2078 GCA_913020415.1 uncultured Phycisphaerae bacterium
TATTGGATCGGATCGCAGAAACCGCCGGTCCGGTCGACGTCGCGAAGGGCAATCGCACCACGGAATCGGGGGCCGCGCGGACCGCGGCCGTCGAGGAGTTCGATGGTACGCCGCAGATGAAGGCCACCTCTTCGTCCGTGGTGGAACATTCCGAATCGATGCGGACGACGGGACGATCGGACCTAATTCCGTCCGCAGGCGATCCGAACTTCCTGCCGGTCGGTGGGGAACTGCAACGGGTCGAGATGGCCGTGGAACTTTCAAAGCTGTCGGGGCTCGATGCACGCAGCCTGCTCTCGCCGCCACCCGCTCCGGTCTCGATGCAGGAACCCGGCGGAGGTCGGGCGACGTCGGTGCATGCATCGGTGAACGGTACGGGGCCCGGGGCTGCTCAGGGACTGTTGACCTCACTGACGACGTTGGCCGCCGGATCGGGAGGGCTTGCGAAACTGACGCTCGATCCGCCGCTGCTGGGCACGGTGACGGTGCAGATGACGGTGCATGCCGGTGGCGTGACCTGCACCCTGCACGCCGAGCGGACGGCGGGAGCCGAGGCCCTGGTGCGCGACCTGGCATCGCTTCGGAGCGGATTCGAAGGCAAGGGGCTCGTCGTGGATCGACTGGTCGTGCAGGGTCCGCAGGGGATGGAAACGGAGTATGCGCCGCAGGATCCGGGCCCGGAGAGCGAAGAGGATGGAGCGCGGAAGGATCAGGGCCATCGCCGCCGACCGGCGAAAGGATCGCCGACCGCCGACGAGCACTGGCTGTTCGAGGACATGCTTGCAATTCAACCGGACCGCATCGGCCCGATCGAAGGAGGACACCCATGAGTGCGATCAACGGATTTACACCTCTCGGACCGGGAGCTCCGCAGACCGATCCGACCGGATTCAATCAGATGAGTTCGGAGGATTTCATCCGCGTCATCTTCACCGAGCTCGCGAATCAGGATCCGCTTTCACCCAGCGATTCCTCCGAGCTGCTCGATCAGATGAATTCGATTCGCTCGATCGAATCCGATCTGCAGATGATGAACAAGCTGGAATCGCTCGTCTTCGAGAACCAGTTGTCATCGGCGAGCTCCATGATCGGCAATTTCGTGGGAGGTCTGACGCCCGAGGGAATGCGCGTGGGAGGACATGTCCTGTCGGTCGTTCGCCAGGGCGGCGAGGTGGCCCTGGAACTCGACACGGGCTGGTTCCTTCCCCTGGACGGGGTCGAGACGATCATCGATCCGACGCTGCTGGCCGATGAGAGCGGGGACGTTGCTGAGGATGGCGCGGTCGAGAGCGAACCCGAGAGCGAAGCCGAGAACGATGCCGATGCCGATGCCGAGGAATCAGGCGGGGAACCGGACGAGGGTGGGGGTGATGGCGGACAGGACGAGGGGTAGTCGTGGCGGCGAGCGCAAATGATGCCGTCCGGCGAGGCATGCGGGCGGCTTGCCGGTCGCAGGAACACGGCCGGACGACGGCACGCCGATTGCACTGATTGATTCGAGCCCGGTGATCGCCGGGGATATACGGAGGTTTCCAATGCCATCGACTCCAGCACTCTATACCGGACTGTCCGGACTGCAGAGCAATCAGAACCGACTCAACGTGATCGGCAACAACATCGCCAACGTGAACACTACGGCGTTCAAGTCGACCCGAATGCTCTTCGAGTCGATGTTCAGCAGGACGCAGTCGCTGGGGACCGGTCCGTCCGGTCGCATCGGCGGGATCAACCCGCAACAGGTGGGCAACGGCAGCACCGTGGCGGGGACCCAGCGGAACTTCTCCAATGGTGCCTTGACCGCGACGGGCATCGCCACGGACATGGCGATCGAAGGTGATGGATTCTTCATCACCCAGCTCAACGGAGAGCGTCTGTTCACGCGGGACGGTTCCTTCCTGACGAACGAGAACAACCAGCTGGTTACGTCCAGCGGCGCGTACGTCATGGGATACGGTGTGGACGACAACTACCGCATCGAATACGGCGAACTTGAGCCGATCGTGATCCCCCTCGGACAGATGACCGTCGCGGAGGCCACCGAAAACATCTACTTCACCGGCAATCTCAATGCATCGGGG
>CAJWBW010000308.1:0-2071 GCA_913020415.1 uncultured Phycisphaerae bacterium
TGACGCCACCCGGTCCATGCCCCGCGCCACACGCCCGATCGGCACGACACCCAAATGGTCGGACCGACGCATTCTCCGTATACTCCTCGCCATGTCACTCGTCGTAACCGGAACCATCGGAATCGATTCGGTCCAGACCTCCAGCGGCTCCGCCGAGGGGGTCATGGGGGGATCGTGCACCTACTTCGCCGCCGCCGCATCCCTGCTCGGCCCTGTCCGTGTCGTAGCGGTGGTGGGGGACGACTGGCCCGCGGAACACGAGTCCGCACTGTCGTCGTTCGCTTCCATCGACCTGGCCGGACTGGAGCGCCGGTCCGGTTCGAGCACGTTCCGGTGGGGCGGCAAGTACCACGACGACATGAACGAGCGGGACACGCTGTTCACCGACCTCGGCGTCCTCGAGGAAGCTCCCCCCCCGGTTCCCGCCGCATACACGGACAGCCGGGTCGTCTTCCTGGCCAACACGCATCCGGCGGTGCAGGCCGGCATGCTCGAGCACTTTCCGGACCGGGACCTCGTCGTCGCCGACACCATGAACCTCTGGATCGACATCGCCCGGGACGAACTGGGATCGCTCCTCCGACGGATCGACGGCCTCGTCCTCAACGATGCCGAAGCCTGCCAGCTCACGGAACGCTCGAACATCGTCGAAGCCGCCGCCGCCATCTGCGAGATGGGACCGACCTTCGTGGTCATCAAGAAGGGCGAGCACGGTGCGTTCCTGCACCACCCGGACGGCCAGGCCGCTCTTCCCGCCATGCCGCTCGGCGGATCCGAGGTCGTGGACCCGACCGGCTGCGGCGACTCCTTCGCCGGCGGCATGATGGGACACCTCGCCGCCACGGGACGACGCGACATCGGCACCATCCGCGAAGCCCTCGCCTGGGGCACGGTTGCGGCAAGCCATACCATCTCCGAGTTCGGCCTGGCCGGACTCCAGAACGCAACCGGCGAAAGCATGCGGGAGCGATTCGACCGCTTCCGGACCATCACGTCCTTCTGATCATTCCCCGATGATGTCGGCCAGGAATCCTCCAGACCGGGTGATCGACGCGCGCGCCGCATC
Organism: uncultured Phycisphaerae bacterium; assembly: GCA_913020415.1. Lineage (GTDB taxonomy): Bacteria > Planctomycetota > Phycisphaerae > Phycisphaerales > SM1A02 > UBA854. The sequence continues at coordinate 1,067 of CAJWBW010000308.1, forward strand.
CGGATCCTGAGCGGTTCGCAGCACGACGATTGCGGTCTTGAGCTCGCCGTCGCATCTGGCGAGCAGGCTGTCGGCCTCGCGTCTCGTGAGCTCCTCGTCGTAGGACCGCAGCACGCGGATCGCCCGATCATGCAGCTTGTCGTTCGTCGCCCTGATGTCCACCATCCGGTTTCCGTGCACCTTTCCGAGCCGGACGAAGGCCGCAGTGGTGATGGTGTTGAGGGCCAGTTTCGTCGCGGTCCCCGACTTCAGCCGGGTGGATCCCGTCAGTATCTCCGGCCCGGAGTCCAGACACAGCAGATGATCGACATCGATGCTCCCATCCACCGGAGCACAGCACAGGAGTCCCGTCGTGCAGCCGACGATCCGGGCGTGCTCGATTCCTCCCAGGGGCCAGGGCGTGGTCCCGCCCGCGGTGATTCCCAGCACGGTGTCCGCGGGAACCAAACCGATGCGTTCCAGCTGATCCACGGCATCCATCCGTTCATCCTCGCGCTGCTCCGACGATCGCCGGAGCGCCGCATCGCCACCGGCGATCAGACCCACGATCTGGCCCGGTTCGGACTGGAAGGTCGGCGGACACTCCGATGCATCGAGCACTCCCAGACGACCGGATGTACCGGCACCGAGATAGACAAGTCGGCCCCCGGCCTCCAGCCTTGGGACCAACGCGTCGACGAAGGCCGCCAGATCGACCGCGATCCGATCCAGTGCCGCGGCGGCGACCCGCCCCTCCTCGGCCATCAGCGAGACGACGTCGAGCGTGGTCATGCGATCGAGCGACGCCGAATCGACATGGGCGTGTTCGGTCGGCACGTGCGAACGGTCGGGGGGAAGCGGCATGAGTGGAGTCTACCTCACGAAAAAGGACAGCCCGCCGCGTCGAACGCGGCGGGCTGGTGATCGTTCGGGATCAGGGATGGATCAGACCATCTCCTTGAGGCCCTTGAGCGGGCGAACCTTGACGACGTTGTGGGCGGGCTTGGCCTTGAACATCATCTCCTC
>CAJWBW010000309.1:0-2056 GCA_913020415.1 uncultured Phycisphaerae bacterium
CAGCCGAGGGCAGACTCGATGTCGCATCCGCCCGCCAGACGATTCTCGCCCTGCAGGCCGAACTCGGACTTGCCGAGACGAAGCACTTCCCGGAGATCGGCGTGGGCGTCGAGTACAGACGAAACGCCTCGGGCCGCAAATCGATCGTGCCGGGCATGAGCATCACGATCCCGGTGCTCGACAACGGCGATCCGGCCGTCGCCATCCAGTCCGCCCGCATCGATGCCGCGATGCTGACGCTGCTGGAGACGCTCGAATCGGCCCAGCAGGACGTCCTGACCGGACTCACCCGATACCGGGATGCACGGGACCGGACCACAGTGGTCCGCAGAGACCAGCTCAGCAACGCCATCGCCGCGCAGGAGCGCAGCGACGCCGCCTATCGCGAAGGCGTCGTGGATCTCAACACGCTCCTGATGACGCAGCGACGTCGGATCGCCGTGGAACGGAATCTGGTGACGCTGGAACTGTCGACCATGCAGGCGATGTGCGAACTGCGCCAGGCGGTCGGCGGCAGCTTCGACCGGCAGCTCGATGTCGTCGAACCGATCGAGATCGAGGCCCGGTCCCACGACATCGAACAGGAGGATGCATCATGAACATCGATGAACGCATTCCCATGCCCCCCCGCCGCTGGATGACCCGACTCGGCCTTCCGGTGCTCGTGATCGGTGCGGCCACCGGCCTGCTGCTGGGCACCATGTGGTCCAGCATCGCACCGGCTCGCTCCGTCCCGGTCGCTTCCGCGATCGTCCGTGACGTGGATGCGCCGATCGAACCGGTCTCCGATTCCGCCGGAACGGCGGACGCACTCGTCCAAGCGCCTGGCTGGGTGGAACCGGACCCGTTCGGGGTCTACGCCGGCGCCCTCGTCGAAGGCGTCGTCGAGGACGTGCTCGTGCTCGAAGGCGATTCGGTCACCGCCGGACAGCCCGTGGCCACGCTCGTGGACGACGAGGCTCGCATCGCCGTGCAGCGGGCGAAGGCCAACGTTCTGCACCTGCAGGCGGAACTGCTGATGACCGAAGCCGAGCGGGACCAGGTGCCGGTCCGCATCACTGCGGCCCGGACCCGGGTCGCGGAACTCGTGGACGAGATCGACCGCAAGGAACCACTCGTCGAGCAGGGTGCGGTCGCCGCCGGCCCGGTCGAGCGGCTGAAGATCCGTCTTGAATCCGCGAGGGCGGAAGTGAAGCGGCTCGAACTCGAGCAGAATCGTCTCGATGCCTCGGTCATGGATCAGCAGGCCCATCTCGCCGTCGGCGAAGCCGAACGCGACGACGCGCTGTTACGACTCGAACGCATGACCGTCCGAAGCCCGATCGACGGAGTGGTCATCGAACGCCTCATTTCCCCCGGCAGCGTGATCCGGTTCGGTAACGGCGAGCACTCCTCCCACGTGGTCCACATCTACCGGCCGGACAAACTGCAGGTCCGTGCCGATGTGCCACTGGCCAGCGCTGCGCTGGTCGGAATCGGACAGCAGGCCGAAGTCGTCGTCGACCTCCTTCCCGATCAAATCTTCAAGGGCGAGATCACCCGCTTCGTGCACCGGGCGGACCTCTCGAAGAACACGGTCGAAGCGAAGGTCCGCATCATCGATCCGTCCCCGCTGCTCAAGCCCGACATGCTGGCACGGGTGCGGATCCTGCCCGCCACCACACCCGGCACCGAAGCGGGCATGCAGCGGCTGCCGCGCACCTTCGTGCCGGCGGATGCGGTCGTGAACGACATCGTCTGGGTCATCCAGGACGATGACGACGGGACGGGCATCGCCCGTCGCCGGAGCGTCCGACTCGGAACCGTCGAACACGACGGCTGGGTCGAACTCATCGAAGGCGTGCAGGCCGGCGAACTGGTCATTCTGGATTCCGAAGGACTCCGGGACGGCGATCGCGTCTCCGCCGCGGGAGGTGTGCGATGACCGACCCCTTCATCCGCTGCCGGAAGCTGACCCGCATCTACACCCGGGGCACGGAGCGCATCACGCCGCTCGATGCCCTCGATCTCGACATCGATCGAGGTCGGTTCGTGGCCCTGATGGGCCCGTCGGGAT